>CAZDNU010000324.1:0-1727 GCA_964506865.1 uncultured Fusobacteriales bacterium
GGAGACAGCATTAACTGCATTTAAAAGGATAAAATTAAAGCAAGTTGAGGAAGAAAATCCACATGCAGCTAAATTATTAAAACTATGGATTAAGAATCCAAATGAGATGCTTACAACGATATTACTAGGAAATAATATAGTGAATATATTGGGATCATCTATAGCAGCTACAATTGGATTAAAAATATTTAAAGATAATGAAGGGGCTGCACTAGCTTGGGCAACTTTGATAATGACAATATTGATATTAATATTTGGGGAAATAACACCAAAAATAATTGCCAAAAAATATTCTGAAAATATATCAAAAGTCATTGTACGTCCGATATATTACCTAAATATACTTTTTTATCCTTTTATATTAATACTTATCTGGATATCAAGGATAGTAAGTAGATTTTTTGGTATAAGCATAAGTGATGAAAATTTACTTATAACTGAAAATGATATTAGAGATTTTGTAAGTGTAGGAGAAGAAGAAGGCGTAATAGAAGAAGAAGAACGAGAGATGATACACAGTATATTTGATTTTGGTGATACAACAGTAAAAGAGATAATGGTTCCTAGAACAAGCATGTTTGCAATAGAAGCAAATAAAACGCTTGGAGAGATCTGGGACGAGATAATAGAAACAGGATTTTCAAGAATACCTGTATTTGAAGATAGAATAGACAACATAGTAGGGGTTATGTACCTAAAAGATCTATTAAATGTAGTTAAATATAACAAATTAGCAGATCCTGTAAAAAACTATATAAGAGAAGCTTATTTTATACCAGAATCAAAAGCGATAGTGGAGTTGCTACGAGAATTTAGAGAAAAAAAAGTACATATAGCGATAATATTAGACGAATATGGTGGAACCTTTGGTATGCTTACAATAGAGGATATTTTAGAAGAGATAGTTGGCGAAATAAACGATGAATATGATGAAGAGGAAGAAGAAATGGAACAAATAGATAAAACTAACTATAAAGTAAAAGCTAGAATGGATATAGAAGATTTAAATAAAACACTGCAAATAGATTTGCCTGTATCAGAGGAGTACGACACACTGGGAGGGTATATATCTTATGTACTTGGGCGTGTACCTGAAGAGGGAGATCTAATTGAAATTTGTGGTGTGAGAATAGAAGTGGCTAGGTTGGACAAACATAGAATAGAAGATGTAATTTTAAAGATACAAAGTGAGGAATGATGGGAGATGTTTAAGTTTAAGAACTATTTTATTACAGGACTAATATCGATAACTCCAATATTTCTTACAGTTTTTATTTTGTTGAAAATGTCAGAGTATACAATAAAGTTATTTTCGCAAATGTTTTCTGTGAATCAATTACGTGAAATAATAATAAAAAATTTGGAAATGGAAAATAAATTTTTTAATCAATTGTTAGTAACCACTATATTGTATGGCGTAGCTTTTGTTATTGTATATCTGGTCATTATAATAATTGGAGTGGCGGTATCTAAATTTATAAATAAAGAGAAAGTTAAGTATTGGGAGAATATATTTTTGAAAATACCACTTGTAAAACCAATATATACAACACTCAAACAAATACGAGAGATAGTTTTTTCAAAAAGCGAAAAAGCATATAAGAAAGTTGTGTTGATAGAATATCCAAGAAAAGGGATTTATTGTTTGGCTTTTCTTACTAATGCGGGGAGCCAATATTTTAAAGGTATATATAGTGAAGATGTAGTAAATGTATTTTTACCGACTT
>CAZDNU010000325.1:0-3394 GCA_964506865.1 uncultured Fusobacteriales bacterium
CGTTCTTTTTCTTCTTTTGTCATATAGGCACCCCCCCTTATTTTTATAAATGTATTATATCATCCTGGGGTCAATTGACCTAATAGTATTATACTATATTTTTTTTGGATATTCAAAAAATATCTTGTAAAAAGGCTAAAAAAAATGAAAAATCTAAAATAAAGGAATTTTCTAAAATTTTAGTATATAAAATTAAGTAGAAATTTCAAAGAATAGGAGTGGGGAAAGATGAATGCAGATATTATATTTGAAGAGATAGCATTTAGTGATCTAAAATTAGTCTTAATGGAGTTAGGATATTTTGTAGAAGTATATGAAAAAGATTATTTTGTGAAATTAAAAGAATCTGACAATGTAGTGAAGTTATATGAGAAAGGAGATTCTTTATATTTTGAATGCGTATTGGAAAAATTAGAAATCCTTTTGGATGATAAAGATCTGTATAGGAAGTTACTGGAAATAAATCCAACAATACTTCCCATTTCTATAGGAATAAATGCACAAAATGAACAAGATAAGCGAGTAGTGATAGGAGAATCACTTGAAGTGGAAAATTTAGATGAAAATGAAATTATAAGTGTACTAGATAGTTTTGAAGCAAATATACCTAAGGTAAGACACATATTGAATATATTTAAGAAACAAAAATAAAAAGGGGGAAGTGTTATGGGAATTTTTAGTAAAGAAAATGAAAAGCAATTGAAAGACGTTTTGAAAAAAATGAATAAGGGTGTAAATATAGTATATTTTACACAGGAGTATGAGTGTGGAGCGTGTAGGGATACTAGAAACTTTATAAGTGAGTTTTCTGAACTTTCAAAGAAGATAAATCTACATGTAAGAGATTTTGAAAAAGATAAAGAAGAGGCAGCAAAGTATGGCGTGGATAAAATTCCCGCAATAGTCATATTAGATGAAGCAAAAAATGATTTGGGGATAAAGTATTATGGACCTCCGGCTGGTTATGAGATCAATTCTTTTATTGTGACTTTATTGGAAGTGTCTGGGGTAGAAGAAAGCTTAGATGCTACTATAGAGAAGCGTATAAAAGCAATAGACAAAGACATACATATACAGGTTTTTGTATCTTTGCAATGTCCATACTGTCCTGGTGCAGTTATTGCTGGGCATAAATTAGCATTTTTAAATTCCAAAATAAAGGGTGATATGATAGAGACGTCGGTATTTCCTCATGTAGCCAATAAATATAATGTGGCAGGTGTACCCAGAGTAGTGATAAATGAAAACAAAATACTTGAAGGAGCACAGCCTATAGAGAAGTTTTTAGAAGTAATAGAGGAGCTATAAGACTGATATAAAATTGAAATATTAGGAAGTGGACATATAATGAAAAGTCAGGAAAATAAAAGTTTGCAAATAAAAATCATTATAAGCAATTTATTGTCTATAGGATTAGTTGCAGTGATAATATCGTCGTACTTTTTGTATACACTCTATAATCACCTAAAAGAAGATAATATAAAAGAAGCAAAAAGAGAAATTCAAAATTTTGAACGAACCTTGAATAATACAGTAAAAGAGAAAGAAAAAATAGTAAGACAAATAGGAAGTCGAACAATGATACGTCAAAAGTTAGCGGAGTATATAAATGGAAAAATAACAAAAGAGGACTTGATTGAATATAGTGAACCTAAGCTAGAAGATTCTTTAAGTGAGTTGCCAGATGTAGTTTCTTTTATTAGGACAGACAGAGAAGACAATAGTTTAATAAAAATAGGAGAGCAACTCAACAACGAGTTAATTAAGAAAGTTAAAGAAAGTTCAGACAAAATTATTATTGAAAAAATAGATAGTAAATGCCATCTACTAGTTTATAGTGCTATATATAACAAAGAAAGCAAGCATATAGGAAATGATGTCGTATTATTTAGATTAGGAGAATTAAAAGAGATAATAAATACAAATGAACATCCTATGTTTATATTTTATAAAAAAAATTTACTAATCCAAAATGATATTGCAAGCAAATTAAATATAGATAATGTTAAAAATAGCGAAGATTTGATGAATAATACAAAAAGATTTTTGTTGTTTAAGAGTATAAATACAAAATTATGGAGTGTTTTTATAGCTCTGGAGCATGACAAATTTTATAAAGAGATAAAAAATGAAATCATAGTAAGTGTATATATCACTGGATTACTTCTTCTAATGGGGCTGGTTTTATCAGGACTAATAATATATCCACTTACAGGCAAGATATTGCTAAATGAAAATGAGTTAAATAAAAAAATATTAAGTAAAACAAATCAACTTCAAACAGAAATAAAGGTAAGAGATACTATTTATAGAGTCTTGGCTCATGACTTACGAAGTCCGGTTAGCTCCAATATAAGTATGCTAGACTTGGTAATAGAGCAATTATCGAAAGTAGAGTCACAAAGCTCAAAAGACATACAAGAAAATCTGCATTTGTTACAAAATTCGAATACTAAGTTACTTAACCTAATAGAAAATATACTGAGTTGGGCAGAATTAAAGGATGCAAAACGTGAACGAAAAAAATCTAAAATTTCACTTCAAAATTTGATTGAAAATAATATACAACTAGTTGAACAAAGCTTAAAAGAAAAAAATATTGAAGTAGAAGTGGAATGTGAAAAAAATGTAATTTTGTATGCAAATCCAAATATGATGGATATAGTTATTCGGAATTTACTAGGTAATGCTATAAAATTTAGCGAAAAAAATAGTAAAATTAATATAAGAGCTTTTAAAACAAAAGAAAAAGTAACAGTGGAAGTAAAAGATAGAGGGATTGGTATGTCAAAAAAGCAGGTGAATAATATTTTTGATTATCAGGAAAAAGCTACTAGTATCGGTACTGCAGGAGAAAAAGGTACCGGATTAGGTTTATCTATATGCAAAGAGTTTGTAGAAAGCAATAATGGAAAAATAGAGATTGAAAGTGAAGAGGGCAAAGGGACAAGTATTCAAATAGTTTTTGAAGGGGATGGCCATGGAAAATATAGTTGAAAAAAAAATTAATGTAGGAATATCAGCATGTCAGTATGGCTGTAAAGTAAGATATAATAAAAAAGGTTGGGATATGTTAGGACATATGGGAAGACAAAGTAGCGAATTCGTATGGCATCCTGTGTGTCCAGAAGTGATGAGTGGTATGGGCGTCCCAAGAACACCTATAAAGCTAACAGGTGGCAATGGAGATGATTTTTGGGAAGGCAAAGCTGAGATACGCGATAGAAATGGCAGAAATATGACTAAAATGGTAAAAGAAGGCGCATTAGCGTGCCTCGAGACACTCAAAAGAGCAAATGTATCAGTATATATATTTATGGAAGGGAGTCCAAGCTGTGGTGTATATAGGACAACACTAAAAAATAAAAGATTGGGGAAGCCACCGGGAATATTT
>CAZDNU010000326.1:0-2700 GCA_964506865.1 uncultured Fusobacteriales bacterium
CTTCACGATCGTCTACATTTGTTGGTATCTCTATTACTTTGCAATTATATATTATTTTCTTGTTTTTTTTGTTGGTAAATTCCAACATCTTAATTACATTTGGTTCAATATTTATTACAAGACTTTTTTTTCCCATTTTTTTACCAACCCCTACTCATGAAATATACGTATCAGCACTATATACTCATTATTTAATTCGCCATTGCTTACCTTTACAGTGTACTCTCTATTTTTTTCCATAACTTCACTACTTATATAGGAATAAAATTTATCGCCATCTTCCTTATCGGTATTCCCCAATGTCATATCCTCAATACTTATTTTCCAACCGTTTAAATTTTTGTCTCCTGCCAACAATGTTACATATGCTTTACTTAGTCCATCTCGATCCAAAGGCCCTATTTTATACTCTTTTTCTGTATTTTCTATAAATATATAGTTTACCACCTTGGTTTTGTCTTTGGGTAGACTTGTATCAAACCAAATACTACTTGAAGATACAGTATCCTGATTTAATACTTTTGAGATACTTACTATTTTTTCTGTCCGTTTTTCTATATCCTCTTTCTCCAACGCATCATATGATCTTCGTCTAGTAGATATAGAAATAGTTGAAGCAAGAAACAAAAGTATTGTCATAAACAACAAGACCATTATAAGGCTTATTCCTTTCTCTTTCATTGCCACCACTTCCTAAGCTTATTTTTGTCTTATCCTGATTCCAGTACTAACGTCATATTCACTGCCTTCGTTTACTCCTTGTAGTTTTAATTCTACTCGTACAAAATCAATTGCACCTGGACTAATATTTTCTATTTTTGTTTTATAGCTGTTATCTGTAGAAAAAAAATGAAATTTTGCATTTACTACATTGATGTTGCTTGGTTTATCATTTTCATAATTACTTCGAAGTATTACATTGCCATTTTCGGTAATATTATAATTTCCATCTTCATTGTATGCAAACTTATCTCCTGCTTTTGGATCTCCATCTTTTGCCACATATTGCATCTCAAAGAAATTTCCATTTACAAAGTCTGCATTAAGTATTTTCGGATAATATATCTTTCCACTTTTTTCAATGCTTTCGGTTAATTTTGCCTCTAATCTATGCAAAAATACATTGCTTCTACTTATACTTTCATTTATCTCATTATTTATATTGTACGCTGTGACAGCACTTGTGATTAATCGACTCATACCAAGCGCTATTAATGATATTATAGATATTGATATTATTAATTCAATTAAGGTAAATCCTTTTTCATTATTCATCCCGATAACCTTTTATACAAACAATTTATTGACGCTAAAGTTACATTCGTTCCAGTATTTTTATCTATTTGAATCCTATCATAACAATTTACAGTTACTTCTCTTACATTTGCGCCGTATTTTTCAACATCTGCGTCTTTTATTTCCACCGTACGATAATAATTTTCATCAAATGCCGTTGTAGAGTTATCTAGTGATGTTATACCTATGCTTTCACTATATCCATTATAATCTTCTATATTATCTTTTTCGTTATATCTGTTTGCATCATAGTCAGCATTTGCACCGGTATTTTTCAATTTTATCTCTTCTAATAACTCCTTTGCATAATATACCGCTTTATATTTTTTTTTAGCCTCTATTGTTAGGTACATGTTTTGATTTATTACTTCTATAAAAGGCATTACTGCCATTGAAAGTATTGCTATTGAGATCATTATTTCTACTAATGTAAATCCATTTTTTTTCAAACTCAACATCTCCTATCTTTTACATTAATTTTTTCAAATATTCTCCTAGCCTTTTTATACCTTCTTGCAAATTTTCCATAGAAGTAGCATATGATATTCTTATAAATCCTTCTAGATTTGATCCAAAATCTATGCCAGGTGTCACCGCTACTTTTGCATTTTCTAATATCTCATAAGCAAAGGATAATGAATCGGTAGTATATTCTCGTACATCTATTATGATATAGTAAGCACCCATAGGTTCTGCAGCTATTTTCATACCATACTCCTTTATGTGCTTCATAGCAAAAATTCTTCTTTTATCATACACTTTTATCATTTTTTCTATATCTTTTTCTACTTCTGGGTTTTTAAGCGCCTCTATTGCTGCATACTGTGATATGGTATTTGCTGATATAAATAAATTCTGTTCCAACTTTTGACTAAGTTCTAGATACTTTTCAGGCACTATTAGATATCCTAATCTCCAACCTGTCATAGCAAACAATTTAGAAAATCCGTTCAAAACTATTGCATTGTCAGTGTATTTTAATATACTATCATACTGCTTTCCTTTATACACTAATCCTTGATATATCTCATCAGATATTATACTTACGCCAAGCTCACTCAATTGTTTATATTTAGCCGGACTCGTAACTACTCCTGTGGGATTACATGGACTGTTTATCAATAGAGCCGCTGTATTTTCATTTATTTTTTCTTTCACCTTTGCTATATCTATGCGAAATCCATCAGAAGCCTTTAGATCAAAATTTGCAATACTTCCTGATAAAAAATTTATAAAATTTGGATAACAGGCATATCCAGGATTTGATGTAAGAATTTCACGTTTTTTACTATATTCTAATATCACATATACCGCCAGAAGAAGTGCAGGACTCGTCCCTGAAGTTACCAAGACATTCTCATATTCGACTTTTGTTCCATATTTTCTATTATAATATTTTGCAAT
>CAZDNU010000327.1:0-5019 GCA_964506865.1 uncultured Fusobacteriales bacterium
CTACAAGTAGTCTACCATGTTTATCAAAAGCTTCTTGACATCTAGCAACGAATTTTTCTGGATCAAATCCACCCTCTTTTGTCAAGATAACATGTGGTCCGTATGATTCATCGATTTGAGCTGCTACTGATGCTGCTGCTCCCCATCCTTCATCTCTTCCCATTAGTACTAATACTTGAGCTACTGCTCCTTCTTTGATAGTTTCTGATTTTACTGCCCCTTCTGGTAGAGCAAATGAATCCATATCTACTTGTACGCTCATTGTATTCATTGCTACTTGCTTTGCAAATGAAGCATACCCAGGACATCTATGCGTTGCCAAAAGATCGTTATCTACTGTTTTAGGTACTCCTACTACAGTCAAAGGAAATCCTTTGCTTTCAGAGTACTCTTGTAATATCATTGCTTTTTCCATTGTATCATTTCCACCATTTAAAAACACATATCTTATATTATGTTCTTTAAAAAGCTCTAATAGTCTATCAGAATCTGTTGCATCTGGTTTATGTCTTGATGTTCCAAAGACAGGAGCTGAATACCATTTTATTCTATTTAGTCTAGCTTGTGCTTTGTCTTCACCTTCTTCTACAGCCCACTTAAACATATCTGTCCAGTCCTCGTTAAGTGCACCTCTCATTCCGCCTACAGCCATATAAAATGTACCGATTTTGTCTTTGAATTCTGTGAACGCTTTTTGTACTGCACCATAACCACTGGCACTTATAACTTGCGTTCCTCCTCCACCCATAATGTAAATTGCATTAGGTTTGTTTGACATAAATTTCCCTCCTTAACATATATTTTAAATTAAACTTTTCACTTTTTATTTATATTCGTTTTCTCATATAATATCATAGAAATAGTATTTTGTAAAGTATTTTTGCCTATAAGCATACCCAGTAGCAAGTACCGAAGTATGACCCCATGTCTATTTATTCATGTCTTAAGGCATCTATTGGATTCAAATCCGAAGCTTTTTTAGCTGGGTAGGTACCAAATATTATCCCTATCCCTCCTGACACCAGTACAGATAGTACTATCATTTTATATTCAAGTATTGGTTCTATCCCTATTAAATTCCCTATTAGCTTGCTCGAAAAATATCCTATTGCTATACCTATTAACCCTCCTAATAAAGTTAAAAGAATTGATTCTACTAAAAATTGCAATAAAATATCTCTCTTTTTTGCTCCCAATGCTTTTCGTATTCCAATTTCACTTATTCTTTCTGTTACAGTTACCAGCATTATATTCATTACTCCTATTCCTCCTACCAAAAGAGAAATTGTAGCTACTCCTGTGAGCATAAGAGATAAGGTGAGTAATATATCATTAAATGAATCTAACATTGAGCTACTCATCCCTATTTCATATATATCTTTCTTATTATGCTTATTTTCCAAGTATTCTGTTACTTGTTCCGCGATATAATCTTTTTGATTTATATCGTCTATTGCTATATTTATGCTATAAATTAAAGTATCATCAACATATTTTTGATATGTTTTATATGGAATGTATACCATGTAGTGTCCTCTTCCAAATACATTCATCAATTCTTTCATTGGGTGTTCAAATACTCCAATAACCATATATGACTGTTTTTTTCCATTTCTTAATTCTATTTCAAGCTTTTCTCCTGCTACATTTAATTTATTATATTTGTCCATTGCTAGAATATCATCTATTAGTACATACTTTTTACCTTGTTTTACTTCTTCACTAGTAAATATTCTCCCATAGACCAATTTTGTGTTCATCAATTCTAAAAAATATTCATTACTTGCTCCCAATCTATTAAAGCTACCTCGACTTTTATCAGAAGTTTTTATTCTTGTTCTTGTTCGCATCTCTGGTGATATACCAATTACGCCACTTATTTTCTTTATATTTTCAATATCATCTTCTGTAATATAGTCTCTTTTATTTAATATCTCATCATCAGACTGCACATTTATCTCTATTAATTTATCAGCCATATCCATAAGATTTCCTGTAATCGATTTTTGACTTCCCTTACCTAGCATAGATATTATAATTACCGAAGATATCCCTATTATTATTCCTAACATAGTCAACATAGATCTTACTTTATTTGATTTTAGGCTTTTTACTGCTGTTTTAAAGGTCTCGACTGTGTTCATTTTTACCACCTTTCATATATTTACTTGTCAATATAATACTTTTATTAGGCCTTTTTTCACGAATAAATTATTTTATCTCATCTGATATTATTTTGCCATCTTTAAATGTTACTATTCTTTTTGAGTTAGCAGCTATTTCCACTTCATGAGTTACCATTATTATTGTTACGCCCTCTTTATTTAGACCTTTAAAAATATCCATTATCTCTTTTTCTGAATGAGTATCTAAATTTCCAGTAGGTTCATCAGCTAATATTATAGCTGGATTATTTACTAAAGCTCGGGCTATTGCTACCCTTTGGCGCTGTCCTCCGCTTAATTCATTAGGTCTATGCCTCATTCTATCTTCCAAGCCTACTTTTTTTAAAGCTTCTTTTGCTTTTTCTTCTCTTTTATGCAAATGTAAACCTGAGTAGACCATAGGCAACTCTACATTTTCTAATGCTGTAAATTTTGGCAACAAATTAAAGGATTGAAAGACAAATCCTATCTTTTTATTTCGCACTTCTGCTATCTGATTGTCATTTAGACTTGATATATCTATGTCTTCTAATAAATATTTTCCAGAACTTGCTATATCCAAGCACCCCAATATATTCATCATTGTTGATTTACCACTCCCGCTGCTACCTATTATAGATACAAATTCACCTTTTTCAATCAGTAAATCTATATTATTCAATGCGTGAACTTCTATATCTCCATTTCTATAAGTTTTTACTATATTTTCCAATTTTATCATGGTCTCCCACCACCATTATTCGATTTCTTAGAAGGTTTCCCTTGTATTTTATCAACTATTTTTACTATATCATTTTCTTTTAATTCCATAGGATTCGAAACTATTCGCATTCCTTCTTCTAAATTTTTCACCTCTGTTTTTGTATCATTATTCATCCCTGTTTTTATTTCATACTTTTTCACTCTCATATCTGATTCTACAGCAAAAATATATGATATGTTTTTTTCTTTTACTATTGAAAAACTAGGCACTGTTAGCACATTTTCTTTCTCCTTAGTTATTATATTTAGCTCTACTTTATACCCCGGTACCAGTCCTGAATTTTCGGCATCATATTCTATTTCTACCTCTACGACCACATCTTCATATCCACTTCCACTTTCTACTTTTGCTATTGAAGATATTTTTTTAACTTTCCCCTGTATTTTTTTATCTGCAGATAGAGCATCAGAACTTATTAGTACCTTTTGACCTTTTTTTACATGCTTTATATCATAACTTGATATATTTGCTTTTATTACTTGCGACTCTATATCTGCTATTTTCATCAAACTTTCCTCTAGGTTGACTCTGAAGTTGTCTTCTGCATTTACTTCTATTAGTGTCCCTGAAACAGGACTTAGTACTTTTTTATATGTTTTTTCAAGATTTTCTTCTAGTCCTTGTATCTCTATCTCTAGTCTTTTTATATTATTTTTAGCTCTACTTATATTGTTCAATCTTTTTTTCTCATTTTCTCTATAATCTTTTTCCATATCATGCTCTTGCCTTATCAATAATTTCTTTTGTTTCAGATTTTCTGATATATCTATTTTCGCTTTTTCTATTTCCCATTTTTTTCTTTCCAATTCTTTTTCTAGTTGATTAGCTTTTTCTTCTGCTTCATTCAGTTCACTTATACTTATTCCTTCTATATCAAATAACTCTTTTTTCACATTATAGTCATAAACTTTATTTTTATACTCCTTTTCAATTAATAGTTTTTCATTTTCAGAAATTGTTAGTTCTTTTTCAAGTTTTTCATTTTCTACATTTATACTTTCAATTTCTCGTTTTTTATTTTCCAGTGATATTTTGCTAATCTCAAATCTATATTCTTGTAAATTTATCTTTTCGTTTTCTATTTCTATTTTCTTTTTTTCTATTTCGCGCTTTATGTCATTTCGCTCTTCAGGATCAAAACTTATTAACATCTCACCTTTTTTTACTTCATCCCCCTCTTCGAAATATACTTTATCTATTCTCTGTGATTTACTTACATATATATCTACTTCATTTGTTACTTCTACAGTTCCTTCTGCTTCTATGCTAGAATGCAGATTTTCTTTTTTTAGATTTTCAACTACTACTTGTTTTATCTCTTTTTCATTTGATTTCTTCGTTTGTATATATTGATATGTTCCCAGTCCTGCCAAGATTATTACTATCAATAAAATTATCTTTTTCATGATTTTCACTCCCTAATTTATATAATTTTTGTACTCATCATAACGTAAGTACAATTCTGATTTCAAATTTTCATACTCAATTTGATTTTCTAATAGTTTATTTTCTGTATTTAA
This sequence comes from uncultured Fusobacteriales bacterium, assembly GCA_964506865.1. GTDB lineage: Bacteria > Fusobacteriota > Fusobacteriia > Fusobacteriales > JAAYPW01 > CAZDNU01. The sequence continues at coordinate 4,449 of CAZDNU010000327.1, forward strand.
AAATTCTTCTATATCTATACTTTTTTTATCATACTTCACTTTGTCTATTGTATATGTTTCTTGGGATATTTTTATTCTATTCTTTTGTATTATCATTAATTTCGTTAGTCTTTGTATCTCATAAAATAATTCTTTTGTTTTCAAAGTAAGTTCATCTTCTAATAATGACTTACTTAGTTTTTTTATTTCAATATCTTTTTTTTGTTGTTTATAGCTATTTTTGGTTTTTCCCCATTCAAATATATTATACGATATTGATAAATTTGCACTTTCCTGCCACTCATCAAATGCATTATTTAATTGATCTCCATTGCTTCCATAAGAAAGTCCTATATCTATTTTAGGCATAAATTCTGATTTGAGTATTTGCTTTTCTTTTTCAGATACTTTTATATCCATTTTTTTTAATATTAATTCCTTATTTTTATCTTTTAATTTTTTTAAATCCGATTCCAAATTTATTTCTTCTATTATTACACTTATATCTTTTTCCGGAAAATTTAGTATTAACTGATCTTTTGTATTCAATCCAATTATTTCTTGTAGATTTTCCAATAATATTTTATAATTA
>CAZDNU010000328.1:0-2102 GCA_964506865.1 uncultured Fusobacteriales bacterium
TGGCCATTGTCTAGAAAGGAAAAACCAAAGCAGTTGCTTAAGCTTTTTTCGAATAAATCAATGATACGTGAAACGGTCGATCGGATATTGCCAATAATATCACCGGATAAAATATTTGTAGCTACAAATAGTCTTCAAGTAAAGGGGATAAAAGAGGAATTACCGTTTTTGGCAGACAAAAATATAATCGTAGAGCCTTTGATGAAAGATACAGCAGCTTGTATAGGCTATTCCACAGTAGTGATAAAAAAGCGTTTTCCAGATGCTACAATGATAGTATTGCCTTCGGATCACTTAATAGAATTAGAGCAGACTTTTCGAGATACTTTGGAAAAGGCTCAAAAGTTTATTGAAAATGGGTCGAAAATAATTACATTGGGTATAAGTCCGGATAGTCCCAAAACAAGCTATGGATATATAGAGATCGATAAACAGGAGTTAGAAACAACTAAGGAGATATATCCGGTAAAAGGATTTCACGAAAAACCAAATGAAGAAACGGCAGAATACTATTTGGAAAAACGAAACTACCTTTGGAATAGCGGCATGTTTATTTGGAAAGTGCAAAGTATATTGTCGGAGATAGCCAAATACCTTCCAAATCATTATTTTGTACTAGAAAAAATTGAAACCATACTAGATTCAAATGATGAGTATGAATTGAAATTTGAAAAAATAAAAAATGAATTTGAGAAATTTGAAAAGATATCAATAGATTTTGGTGTCATGGAGAAAACAGAACACATAGAAGTGATACCTACAGATATAGGCTGGAATGATGTAGGAAATTATACTGCATTAATGGAGATTATGAAAAAAAACAAAAATGGAACAGTTGCAAAAAATTGTGATTTAATAGAGATAAACAGTAAAAATAACATAATAATAGGCAATAGTGATAAAATAATAGCAACAGTAGGAGTAGAAAACCTAATAATAGCTGACAGTGAAGAAGGCTTATTGATATGTGAAAAATCAAAAGCTTCACATATACGAAAGGTAGTAAAAGAGATAAAAAAGTTTTGAAATTAAGGTATAAAAATTGAAGGAGGCCAAAATAATGTTAAATGATAGTAATATTTTGATTACTGGAGGAACAGGGTCGTTTGGTAAAAAATTTATAGAAATGATATTTCAAAAGTATAAACCGGCAAAAGTGATAATATATTCGCGAGATGAATACAAGCAAGGGATAGTAAAACAGATGTTTTCTAAAAAATTGAATAAAGAGCAGTTTGCGAAGTTGCGTTTTTTTATTGGAGATGTAAGAGATAAAGAGAGGTTATATCGTGCTTTTAATGGAGTGGACTATGTAATTCATGCTGCAGCCATGAAACAAGTGCCGGCATGCGAGTATAATCCATTTGAAGCTATAAAAACAAATATACATGGAGCGAAAAACATTGTAGATGCTGCGCTAGACCGTGGGGTAAAAAAAGTAGTTGCTCTGTCTACAGATAAAGCAGTAAATCCTATAAATTTATATGGAGGCACAAAACTAGTTTCTGATAAATTATTTATATCTGCAAATGCATATTCTGGAGAAAGCGGTACAGTTTTTTCTGTGGTAAGATATGGCAATGTAGCAGGTAGCAGAGGATCTGTAATACCTTTTTTTAAAAAATTACTAAATGAAGGTAATAAAGAACTTCCTATTACTGATTTTAGAATGACTAGATTTTGGATAACTTTGGAAGAAGGAGTAGACTTGGTATTTAAAGCGATAAAAGAATCAAAAGGAGGCGAAACATATATTTCGAAGATACCATCATTTAATATATGTGACCTGGCAAAAGCTATGAAAAGTGATATACAACTGAAAGAAGTGGGGATAAGAGAAGGCGAAAAAATACACGAAGTAATGATTACAAAAGATGATTCAAAAAATACATATGAGTATGACAAGCATTATATCATATATCCAAACTTTGAATGGTGGGATGTAGAGAATTATTTTTCGGAAGGTGGTAAATTAATAGAAGAAGGATTTGAATATAATTCCGGAACAAATGCTGAATGGTTAGATACAGAAGAGCTAAAAAAGGCGCTTGAAAATTTAGAGATAGTATATTAAAGGGGTGGATATAATTGAAAATAGGAGC
>CAZDNU010000329.1:0-1908 GCA_964506865.1 uncultured Fusobacteriales bacterium
ATCAACGCTTCCAATCGTTTTTCAAGGCCTTCAGTTTCAGTTATTTCTTCTCCATCATTTTCTATAACTTCATCAATTAGGATGTTTAATGTGTCCAGACACTCAAATAGTAAATCTACTATATTAGAATCAACTTTTAATTTTTCATTACGTATTTGATCCAATATATCTTCCATTTTATGAGTTAATTCTGCTGTCCGAGTAAATCCCATTGTAGCAGACATACCTTTTAGCGTATGAGCCGATCGAAATATTTCCTCTACTATTTGTATGTTATCTGTATCTTTTTCCAATACTAAAAGCGAATCATTTAGCAATTGAAGATGTTCTCGTGACTCATCGATAAATACAGACATGTATTGTGACATATTCATTAATCTTCCCCCCTAATTGTTATTATTCAATATTGATATTATTCTTTCTGAAATATTATCTAAGTCTTCTATATAATCAACTGCATCCATTTCTATAGCTACTCGAGGCATACCATATACTACACAGCTTTTTTCGTTTTGTGCTATCGTTCTTGCTCCTGTATCCTTTAGTGTTTTTAGATGTTCTGCTCCATCACTTCCCATACCTGTCATAATGACGCCTATTGCATTTTCTCCATAATTTTGAGCTACTGATCTAAAAAGTACATTGGCTGATGGTCTGTGACCAGTATATGGCGGACTACTGTCCAATTTTATATATTTATCATTTCCTTTTTGGTATATAATTATATGATAATTTCCAGGGGCAATTAATGCCAGACCGTTTTCTATTTTGTCACCCTCAGCTGCTTCTTTTACCCTTATATTACTCAATATATCCAGACGATCAGCTAGTGACTTTGTAAATTTAGGCGGCATATGCTGCACTATCAATATTCCCGCATCTATATCAATTGGCAACTGGGGGATTACTCGCTGTAATGCTTTTGGTCCTCCTGTTGATATACCTATTGCTATTACTTTTTTCTCTGTCCTACTATAATTTCGTTGTTTTCTTATGAATTTACTCAGTTTTGGTTTTTCAACTTTATTTAGTGGTTTTCTATCTTCGCGCAATGCTTTTAAATTTACATACTGCGAATCTTTGATTTTTTTTATTAAACTTTCTTTGATTTTTTTTATATCAAAGGATACTCTGCCAGAAGGTTTGGCTATGAAATCATAAGCTCCATTACTCAAAGACTCCAATGTTTCTGCTGTCCCTTCATAAGTAAGACTACTTACCATAATAATCTTAGTAGGTTTCTCTTTCATTATTTTTTTCAAAGCTGTTATGCCATCCATTACAGGCATTTCCACATCCAAAGTTATAACATCAGGTGAAAGCTCGCTATTCATCCTTACTGCTTCTTCACCATTTTTAGCTTTTCCTACTATTTTTATGTCATGCTCTGTCTTCATCATATCCGAAATCATATTTCGCATGAAAATAGAGTCATCTACTATGAGTACTTTTATCATTCTGCTAATCACCTGCCTGTAATTTTTAGCCAATTTTTAAATTTCTCAACTATACCTTTTTTCTTTTCAACATTTTCTAGTTCCAATTTTTTTATTATATATCTTACACATTCTGTCGCTTTTGCATTTGGATAATATAAAACAAATGGCATTTTTTTAAATATAGTACTCTTTACTACTTCATCTTCATATATAAATCCATAATCATCTATCTCTCGCTTCAAATGATCTCTCGCTGTTTTTATTAGTACATTTGACGTTTTTCTGTATTCTTTTATATTTCTAATCCTGTTAATAACCAATCCTATATTCAGTTCCCTCTTTTTTTCTGTCAATATCTTTATCATGCTATATGCATCCATCAACGCTGTTGGTTCTGAGGTGGTAATTACAATCACTTCATCAGCCAGCATTAAAAAAGAGATTACATTTTTTGAAATACCTGCTCCTG
>CAZDNU010000330.1:0-2583 GCA_964506865.1 uncultured Fusobacteriales bacterium
AATACTTTCTCTCTTATATACTGGCTACATATTATTTCTTTTGCTCCCTTTCATCTTATACTACCATTATATCATAGCCAAATCTCTTTTTCAATTACAATTACTAATATATTGACATAAGTAAATATTTTTCCCCAAAAATTAAGAACTGCTCAAAAGTTCTTGTTAGCAAGAACAAGCAATTGAGCAGTTTATAACTAAAATATTATTATTTATAAATTAATAGCTAACTATTTTGTCAATGATTTACATTTATCTATTAACTCATCATTTTCTATTGGGGCATTTAGTAATAATATTTTAAAACTATGTGCATTTACCTTTGTTTCCACTACATTATTTACATTTATAAGCTCCCCTGTTTTGGCATCTTCCCATTCTCCTGCTGTTATATAGTCTCGTATACTAAAACTTGCAACGCTATCTCCCTTGTTTAACATAACTAATGCTGTTTGATTTATTCCCTTATACTGATACACTCTTAAAAATGTAGCTTGTAATCCTGAAATATCTATATTTATTTGTATCCCTTTCTGCAAAGCTATATTCTCTTTTCTTATTTTACCTATTTTTACCAATTCTTTATATATTTTATGACTTTTTGCTAGTTCTATATTTTCCGTTCCATAATAATTCCTGTTTCCTGAATGTTCTCCCTTTCCTCTTTGGAATCCCATCTCTGACCCATAGTATACAACAGGTAAACCTCTTGTGGTAAATAACCAGTTGTGCGCATCGATGAATCCTTCATCTGTAGCATTCATACGACTCATATCATGATTATCATAAAATGTAGCTGCTGTATATGGATTCATTACTCCACTATCCAAATGTAGGTAGCCTAGTAATCCATCATATCCACCATCACCTCCAAATACATTTTGCATTGCATATTTACAAGGGAAGTCTAAAGTATCCATTCCTGTTTCATTTTGGTAAGCTCCCATCTCATTTGATGATACATCAAAATGCTCTCCAAACATATACATTCCCGGTTTTTCTTCTCTCATTTTATCTACAAATCTTTTCCACCAAGATTTTGGCATATGTTTTATTGTGTCTATTCTAAATGCATCTGCACCTTCTCGTATCCACTTTAACTGCGCCTCTGACAAATACTGAAATACCTCTTCACTCTTTACATTAAAATCAGCTAATTGTGCCAGTTGATCATTTCCATTAAACCATTCATGTCCATTTTGCTGGTTTCCTGTATCTGCTACTACTTCCCAGTTTTCATTATATAATTTACCAAATTTTGAACGGTCATATTGAGATTCTTCCATGCTATAAGATGGATTTGCATGATTTAATACTATGTCCAATACGGTTTTTAGACCTTTATCTCTCATTTTATCTGTATATTCTTTGAAGTCAAGTCCATCAGATGGTAAGTGTTCGTCAACTTGGTAAAAATTGTCAGCCCAGTATCCATGATATCCTGTTTTCCCTCCATCAGATCCGGGACTAGCCCCTTCATTACATGGCGTTCCTCCTGTAAAAGCTTCATCAGGATTGTCCACAATTGGGGTAAGCCAAACTGCACCAAATCCCATACTTTTTATATAATCTGCATTTTCATATATTCCTTTGAAATCTCCTCCAAGATATCCTATATTCGCAGAACCTATTGCTCTATCCCAAGTCCCTTCTCCATTTTCTTTTCCTTGTTCTCTATAATCATTACTAGTATCCCCATTTACAAATCTATCTGTCATTACAAAGTAGACAGCATGTTCCACAAACGGATCTAATGTACCATATACATCTATCGCTTCAATAATTTTATTATCATTTCTTGTAAATTCCTCTGTTACAATCTTTGTCCCTTCAGAATTTTTTGCAGAAACTACAATCTCGCCTGTTTCTCCTTGATCTAGGTAATCAGATAATAATATCTCTGTGTTTTCTCCTGTAATTGTAATATTTTCGCTATTAAATTTTATATTTCTATCTGTTATTCCGTCACCACTTATAGTAATAGTTACTACTTTTTCTCCTTTTTGTTCTCCGCCTGTTGGGCTTATTTTTACATAAGGGCTATAATCAAAAGGATTCTCTGTATGCTTCTCTCCATCAGCAGTATAGTAAGTATCTTCTGTCATTTCACTATCATCAAAAAGTTTTCCTCCACTTTTTGTAAGTATATACCACACAGCATCTTTGTCTTTAAACAATATTTTATATACATCATTTTTCTTCGTAACCTTATATTCATCTGTTTCCTCTCCTAGTATATCTTGAAATTTTGCTCCCGGCCAAACTGCCGAAAATACCGGAGTATCCACGCCATTTCGTACCCAAGCATGGATTGCATCTGCTACTCCCTCTTGCACATACAACGCTATTCCATTTTCTACTATAAGTTCATTTACAGTTAGCAATTTCGTAGCTTTAATACCATCTTTTTCCGCATATATATTTACTTCTCCTGCTTGTTTTGCTGTTAGTACACCGGTATTGCTTATACCTACTACTGTTGGATCCTCACTTCCCCAAATTACACCTGTATTATCTTCACTACCATCATCATATACCACTTTTGCAGTCATTATTTCTGTTTCACCCTCATCTAAAGTTCCT
>CAZDNU010000331.1:0-2171 GCA_964506865.1 uncultured Fusobacteriales bacterium
GCAAGCTCACCTTCGCTTGATTGTTTATAATTTTTATATAAATATTCCGTTACAATAAGATCTAAAACTGCATCCCCTAGCAATTCAAGTCTTTCATTATTTATATTTTTATATTCCCAATTTTCATTTCCAAAAGATCTGTGAACAAGAGAATGTTCTAGTAGTTTTATGTCATTAAAATTATATCCAATATTATTTTGTAGTATTTTTAATTTTTCTATCTCCATACTAACGTACCACCCTTATTCACTGTATTTTTTAAATGCTAGTACTCCATTATGTCCGCCAAATCCCAAAGAATTTGATAATGCTACTTTTATATCTTTCTTTCCAGCTTTATTCGGTACATAGTCTAGGTCGCATTCAGGATCAGGGGTATCATAATTTACCGTTGGTGGTAAGACTCCTTCTTTTATTGCAAGTGTTGTTATTACGGCTTCTACTCCTCCTGCTCCTCCAAGTAGATGACCTGTAGCTCCTTTTGTAGAGCTTACAGACAATTTATATGCATGTTCTCCAAAGGCAGCTTTTATGGCTGCTGTTTCTGTTTTATCATTTGCCGACGTAGATGTACCGTGTGCATTTATATACCCTACATCTTCCAAGGCAATACCACCTTGTTTTAATGCCATTTCTATTGCCCTTACTGCTCCTTCTCCTGTAGGACTCGGTGAAGTAATATGATAAGCATCTCCAGTTTCTCCATATCCCACTAATTCTGCATATATTTTTGCTCCTCTTGCTTTTGCATGTTCTAAGTCTTCTAGTATTAGTACTCCTGCACCTTCTCCCATTACAAACCCTTCTCGATTTGCAGTAAATGGTCTAGATGCTTTTTCCGGATTATCATTATAGCTAGTAGCTAGAGTTTTGGCTGCGCAAAATCCTCCTATTCCCATTGGAGTTATTGCTGCTTCTGTTCCTCCTGCTATCATCGCCGGTACTTTTCCACTTCGTATCATCTCAAATGCATCTCCAATTGAGTGTGTTCCTGACGCACATGCTGTTACTATAGTTTTATTCGGTCCTTTTGCTCCTGTATATATTGAGATATTTCCAGCTGCCATATTTTCTATCATTGCTGGAATTGTAAATGGAGACATACGTCTTGGTCCTTTTTCCAATAGTTTTTTATGCTGGGCTTCAAATATTTCAAGTCCTCCTATCCCAGAACTCACCAATACTCCTACCTCATGTGCATTTTCTTCATTTATTTCTAATTTAGCATCTTTTATTGCCATATTTGAGGCTACTATTGCCAATTGTGTGTATCTTGCCAATTTTTTTATCTCTTTTTTTTCAAAATAGTTTTCGGGATCAAAGTCTTTTATCTCTCCTGCCACTTGACAAGTAAACTCGCTTGCATCAAATGATTCAATATTTTTCACTCCTGTTTTTCCCTCTTTTATAGCTTCCCATGTCTTTTCTGTATCAAGTCCTAGTGCTGTCAACATTCCTACTCCAGTTATCACTACTCGTTTCACAGTCGTTCACCTCTCCCTTTTCTCTAAATGGATAAATTTATTATTTCTATACTTTAGTAAAAAATCAAACAATAAAAATATATATTTTTATTATTTGATTTTTATTTTCAATCAGATTATTTTTTTTACTATTAAAGTAGTCTCAATACAACTTGAGACTACTTTAATATACTATAGGGGAGTGTTTCCCCTATAGTAATCAAACAGCTTATTCGTTTTCCTCAATATAGTTTAAAACATCTTTAACAGTTTTAATTTTTTCTGCTTCATCATCTGGAATTTCTATTCCAAACTCCTCTTCAAAAGCCATTATTAGTTCCACTGTATCCAAAGAATCAGCTCCTAAATCATTTACAAAAGAAGCGTTTTCAGTTACTTGATCAGCATCTACTCCTAATTGTTCTACAATTATATCCTTTACTTTATTGAAATCTGCCATGCTTTTCACCTCCTTTATACATTAATATAGCAAATTTTTTTCTTTTTTTCAAGATTTATTTGGTTTTGCCTAATACATTACCATACCACCATCGACAGTTATTACTTGCCCGGTAATATATTTTGATATATCTGAAGCTAAAAACAATGCAGTATTGGCTATATCTTCAGGCGTTCCCATTTCCCCCATAGGAATTTGAGATAATATTTGTTTTTGTACCTCTTCTTTTAGTATGCCAGTCATATCTG
>CAZDNU010000332.1:0-1666 GCA_964506865.1 uncultured Fusobacteriales bacterium
ATTTGTCACCAAATCCATAGAAACTTATATGGGAGGCCTTATTATTTGCTTGACGAAGATGAAGTTGAGAAGTTTTTTGCAGCAGGGGGTCATGATAAAAATAAAGGTGCGCCCATTGTTTGTGGAAATGCTGCTAAATGGGCAATAGAGATATATGAAGAATTTGAGAAAAACAAAGAATATGAGAAAATATTAAATGACCTGGAATGATGAATTTAATTGTGTTTATAAATATAAAATAAGATGAATATTATGGAAAATAATAATTATATAATAGGTCATGATATAGGAACTAGTGGAGATAAAGCTGTTCTATATAATGATAAGGGGGAACAAGTAGCAAAAGTTTTTTCATCTTATGAAACTTATTACCCGAAGCCTTCATGGGCTGAGCAATCACCTGATGATTGGTGGAAAGCTGTAGTGAGTAGTACAAAAAAACTAATTCAAAAGTGTAATATAAAAAAGGAAAATATTGTTTGTTTGTCGTTTTCAGGTCATAGTATGGGCGTAGTACCTGTGGATAGAGAAGGTAATCTAAAGAGAAGTACTGTACCAATATGGAATGATGCTAGAGCAGTAGAAGAAGTAAAAAAATATTTGAAATTAATTGGAGAGAAGCAGTGGTACAATATAACGGGAGCAGGATTTAGACCTGAAAACCATTCTGCCTTCAAGCTAATTTGGTATAAGAATAATGAAAGAAAAATTTACGAAAGTACTTTTAAAATTTTACCTACCAAGAGTTTTATAATAATGAAATTAACAAATAATTTTTTGACAGATTTTTCTGATATTTCTTTTTCAGGGCTATTCGATATTAAAAAGTTAGATTATGCAGAAGAACTACTGAGTGTTTTTAAAATTGACAGACATAAATTACCTGATATATATAGATCAACTGATATAGCAGGTAAAATAACAAAAAAAGCTTCCGAAGAAATTGGCCTTATGGAAGGAACACCAGTTGTATTAGGGGGGGTAGATAATTCTTGTGCGGCATTAGGTGCTGGTAGTATCAAGGAAGGAAGGATATATAATTCACTTGGATCTTCTGCTTGGATATCAGCCACAACTAGAAAACCATTTTTCAACTATAAGTTTAAGGTACCCTGTTATATACATCCAATACAAGGATTTTATTTATCACAAGTATCAACATTTTCTGCCGGTTCTTCCTATAAATGGTTTAAAGACAATTTATGTAAAGAAGAATCAATCGCATCAAATATCTGTGATTTAGATGTTTACGAAGTGCTTGATAAAAGAATATTAAATTCTCCAATTGGTGCAAATAATGTAATCTTTAATCCTAGCCTTTTAGGGGGTTCTACAGTAAATCCAAGTCCAAAAATTAGAGGTGCTTTTTTAGGACTAGATTTGAGACATAACAAAGATGATTTAATAAGAGCAGTCCTTGAAGGCATTGCAATGGACCAAAAGCTAGCTTTGGATATATATAAAGACATGGGTATAAAATTTAATGGAATAAGAATGGTTGGAGGTGGAAGTAAAAGTAAGATTTGGTGCCAAATTTATGCAGATATATTTAATTCAGATATATTAATCACTGATATTGGTCAGGAAGCTGCAGTATTAGGTGCAGTTATTATAGGCGGAGTAGGTATTGGTTTATGGAACGATTTTAATATAATCGATAAAATAA
>CAZDNU010000333.1:0-7429 GCA_964506865.1 uncultured Fusobacteriales bacterium
TTGCATAATTTTTACCTTCACCTCTTCTTTCATCTGTATAATTTTCATTGAAATGAGTTGCTTCATATAGCACATTTGCCATTTTATCGCTTTTTTTATTTACAGCCCACTGCAAGTCCCCTGCATACACTTTCTTATCACTATTATGATAATCTTGCGCCAAAATATAGTTTTTTTCTTTTTTATCCATGTTATTCTCCCCTATTTCAAACCGCTACAATTAATAATCTTTTCTTGCATTTATTTCGTTTTACTTATCCGAAGACTTGATTTCTTCCGTTTTCTTTAGCATAATATAGATTGTTATCAGCTTCTTGTATCAGCTCCAATACTTTATGGTCTCTATATTCTGCAATTCCTCCGCTGATAGTTACTTTTATGCCCTCCCCAAGATTCAAGTTTTGTATTTTTTTTCGAATTCTTTCCGCTCCTATATATGCTTGATTTTTTTCTGATTCCGGGAAAACAATTAAAAATTCCTCTCCGCCATATCTTCCTGAAATATCTATGTCTCGTATCTCAGTTTGGATAGTTTTAGCTACTATTTCCAAAACTTCATCACCTTTCAAATGTCCATGCTCATCATTTACGCGCTTAAAATAATCTATATCTAGCATAAGTATTGATAATTTTCTATTATACCGCTTAGATTTAGCTATTTCTGATTCCAATACTTCAAATATTTTCTTGTGGTTATAAAGACTTGTCAATCCATCTGTATAAGACGCTGATTTTAGTTCTTGAATTAGATGTGAAATCTTTAAATGTGTATTTACTCTTGCTAAAAGTTCCTGTTTTTTTATAGGTTTGCTAATATAGTCAACTGCTCCGCTACTATAAGCTTTTTTTATGCTTTCTTCATCTGTCCTGGCAGTCATAAATATTACGGGTATATTTCGTGTAGTATCATTCTCTTTTAGCTTTTTACAAACTGTAAATCCATCCATTTCAGGCATCTGTATATCTAGCAATATTAGATTTGGATTTTTCTTCATAGCTATTGCTAACCCCTCTTCAGGATTTAGAGATGCCCATACTATATTATTATCATTTTTTATTATATTGCCTGCAACTTTTATATTTTCATTATTGTCATCTATTATCAAAATGCTTTGTTTATTCATAATAACATCTCCCTGCTTTTTGTAAACTATCTTCATTCTTCTGCAAAAGCTGCTATTTTATTTAGCCACCGTTACTTGATTTCTGCCATTTGCTTTACTTTCATACATAGATTTATCCGATCTTTGTACTAGATCGTCTTTACATTCTCCCTTTTTGATTATCGCGGCACCTATTGATATTGTAGCTCCTATATCACCTTCGTCTCTTCTTAATTGACTATTTCTAACTAAAACTCGAAGCTTTTCAAGTATTTTACGTAAAGTCTCTATATTGATATTGTCAAGACAGATTACAAACTCTTCTCCGCCCCATCGCCCTACAAGATCTGTATCTCTTATATTATCCATTAGGGTATTAGCTACTATCTTCAATACACTGTCCCCTATGTCATGGCCAAACTTATCATTCACTTGTTTAAAGTGATCTATATCTATAAAGGCCAGTCCAAATTTAGTTCCCACTGCATTATATAAAGCAATCTTCTCATCTATAAACTTTTCAATAGCTGCTCTATTTGGAATTCCGGTTAATTGATCGGTCATAGCTAACTTCTCCAGCTCTTTTATTTTAGTCAAATACGCGAGATCTACTTTCGAAGAAAAAATTTCAATAGCTCCCTCTATTTTCATATCATCTCCTCTTATTGGTATCGCTCGTATCTTTACAGGGACTCTATGCCCATCTTTATGATGTAAGAATAGCTCAGCATTTTTTACTTCTCCATCTTCAATAGTACTTTTTAGCGGACATTTAGTCATACATATCTCATTTCCTTTTTCATCTACATGTTGTAATATATTGGTATGGCAGTACGTTTCCATAACGTCCTCTTTTCTAAACCCAGTAATCTTTTCTGCAGCATCATTCCAATACCCTATCTTTCTATCTTTGTCTACAAAATATACTCCTTCTCCCAAGTTATCAATTAAATATCTATATCTTTCCAATATTTTATCCATTTAGCTCTCCTCCAATCAAAGCTTCAAATTTATAAAATTGCTCTTTCATCGCCTCAATATCAAAATCTTCTGCTAAACTTTTTAATGATTTTGCATATTCCATTAATTGTTTGGAATTATATTGAATGGCTATCTCTATTAAGTCTTCTGCAAACTTTTCTACATCGCTTCCAAGTATCATTTTATTTATTTCATGCCATTTTGTATACGGCTTATCTGCTAAGATTTTTTTTAATTTATCGTCAATATCGTCTAAATTTATTCCATGTTTGTTTACAGCTTTTGTTTCATTAGTTGTTATTATTTTCTCTTCTGCAATATGCTTTGCAATTTCAGATATAAGATCCATTTTGCCTATAGGTTTTCGTAGATATCCATCGCAAATTTTTCGTATATCTCTTTCAGTTTCTTTCATTGCTGAAGCTGTCAATGCTATTATGACAATATCCTTTGTGTTTGGATCTTTTTTTATCTTATATGTAGCATCATATCCATTCATTATAGGCATTTGCATGTCCATCAATATTAGATCAGGCTTTAATTCTTTAGCTAAGTTTACTGCTATCTCTCCATTTTCTGCTATATATGTATCAAAATCATACTCTTCTAAATATCCTAAAACTACATCAATGTTTGACTGGATATCTTCTGCCAGTAATATTTTAGATTTTTTAAATTTATATTCTTTGTTGCTATCTATTTTATTACTGTCCTCTCTTTTGCCTTCTCTTAAAAAATCAACATTTTTTAATATTAGCGAAAACGTGGAGCCTTTTCCTAATTCACTTTCTAGTAATATTTCACCATCCATCATTTCTGCCAGCCTCTTGCTTATCGACAGTCCTAATCCTGTTCCACCATATTTTCGAGTATTTTGTCCATCTTGTTGAGTAAATGCCTCAAATATTTTCTCTTGCTTGTCTTTTGCTATGCCTATGCCAGTATCTTCTACGCTAATTTCCAAATTCATTTTTTTATTTTTTTCGTCTATTTCAAAAGCTTTTGTTGATATTTTTATATATCCCTTATTTGTAAATTTGAATGCATTGCCTACCAAATTTAGCAATATTTGTCTAACTCTAAGTTCATCTACTAACACAATTTCAGGAATATTTTTGCAATGTTGCAAATAAAATTCAATCTTATTTTTCTCTGCTTTAAATTGAAATATCTGAATTATCTCATTTATAATTACTTCTAAATCATTATTCAACTTATTGATTTCTAATTTCCCTGCCTCTATTTTTGATAGATCTAAGACATCATTTATTATGTTCAGTAAATTTTTTCCAGCATTTTTGATACCTTCAAGATATCTTTTTCCTTTTTCATCCTTTATTTTACCTTCTAATAATTCTGAAAATCCAATAATTGCATTCATTGGAGTTCGTATTTCATGACTCATATTTGCCAAAAATTCTGATTTTGCTTTATTGGCTGTTTCTGCATGAATTTTATTTTTCATTATTTCAGTTATATCTCTACCTACTCCCTGTATCTCTATTATGTTATTATTTTCATTGAGTACTGCATTCTTTTCCCAAGCTAACCAACGCCAACCGTTTATTGTTTTTACTCTTTGCTCTATATAGGCCCTATATGGTGCTTTATATAGATTTTTCATAGCTTTCATAGTTTTTTCTTCATCATCTTCATGTACTAGTAGCCTAAATATTTTTCCCAAAATTTCGTCTTTGCTTTTCGCAAATGCATTACAGTATGCATTATTTACATATGTTATTTTGCCTTCTGTATCCACTCTTACTACCAAATCATTTTGAGATTCTACCAATCCTTTATATCTTTTTTCATTTAGTACTAGTTTTTCTTGTAGTTGCATTCTCTCCGTTACATCTTCATATATGACAAATATCTCATCATGCGCTAATTTATGTATGAAATTTTCTCGCCATCCAGATATTCTGTTGTCTTTATATGCTGAGATAGGTAGATATTCACTTTGTCCTGTGTTGTATACATTCTGTAATTTCTCAAACAATCCCATTTCCTTTATCATCGGAAATACTTCTGTCACCTTTTTACCTACAATATTTTCTCTTTTTAAGTTTTCTGTCACTTCTGCTGCATTATTGAAATCTACAAACTCAAAATCCTTACCATTTTCAATTGCCTTATATACTGCTACGCAATTTTTTATACTATCAAAAAGTTTTTTATATATTTTTTCTTCAGCTTGTTTTCTGTCTGTGATATCCTGATGTGTTCCCATTGCTATTTTAGGCTTTCCATCTTTGGTTCGCGACATTACTTTGCCCCTGTCTAGTACCCATACCCAGCTTCCATTTTTATGTTTCATTCTAGATTCAAATTCATAGTAGTCTAATTCACCACTAAAATGTTTTTTTAACATTGCACTGCTTTTTTGCAGGTCATCAGGGTGAGCAAATCTCTTCCAAGTCTCTATAGTAGTTGGAGAGATCTCTTCTAAAGTATATCCCACTATCTCGGCCCATTTTTCATTAAATACTGTCTGTCCTGTTTGTACATCCCACTCCCAAGTTCCTACATTTGTTCCTTTTATTATTCCCTCTAGTCTATTTTTTTGATAGATTATATCTTCCTCCAACATCTTCAAAGTGGTCTGATCAAACATATAGCCTCTTACAGATACAATATTGTTTTTGTTGTTTTTTATAAGATAAGTAAAGCTATAAAACCATCTATATACTCCATCTTTGTGACGTAATCTATATGATTGTTCATATACATTTACATTGTTTGCTATATTGTAACGAACTTCTTTAAATACGTTTCGTTTATCACTTGGATGAATAATATCTGTATAGCTAAAATTTGGAGCTAAAAATTCATGCTGTGAATACCCCAATATGCTTTTTATATTTTTTGATACATAACGAGCATGCCAAGGTTTTGAAGGGTCCCATTCAATTGTAAATACAGGTCCTTCAGAAAAAAGATCTCTTTCATATGCAAGAGTTTCTTCTATCGTCTTTTTTTCACTTATATCAAGTATAAAACCATCTAAGTATTCTATTTTTCCAGTTTTATCTTGCTTCACCCTTCCTGTTTCTCTTACCCACACTATTTTACCACTTTGACTTACTATTCTATACTCTATCTCCCAAGTTTTTTTTGCTTTAATCGCTGCATCTATTTTTTCTCGTACTAATCTTTTATCTGGATCGTATATTAATTCCTTATACGCTATTTTTTTATTTCCTACTATATCATTAGGTCTATACTCTGCTATTTTTAGTATATCATTACTGATATACAGCATTGTATAATTTGCATCCATTTTGCATCTGTAAGTTATTCCAGGTATATTTTCTACAAGACTTTCATATTGTTCATTTTTTTCTTTTAATTTTGCTTCTCCTTTTACACGTGCCGTTATATCCCTAGCTGCAGCATAAAGAACATCTCCATATGGATGAGATTTCCATTCAATATATTTATACTCTCCATCTTTGCACTTATATCTATTTACAAAATTTATTATCTCTTTTTTTTCTTCTAATTGTTTCATTACTTCTAAAGTAGCTTTTATATCATCTGAATGAACAAAGTCTAAAAATTTTTTTGTTTCCAATTCTGCTTTGCTATATCCCAAAATATCTTCCCAAGCTCGATTTACTTTTATAAACTCTCCATCTAAATTTGCTATACATAGTAGATCAAGATTCACATTAAAAAAGTTTTCCAACTCTTCTTGAGCTTGTTTATCATTTGTTATATCTATTAATAATATCGAAAAATATAGTTCATCTATTACATCAATACATACTTTATAGTATTTTTCGCCTACATCAAACTTTTCCTCTATTTTACTCTCTTTTCCTTTAAATATAATCTTTTGATATAAATTCTGCCATTCCTTTCTATTTTTTTCTAGTTTATCCAAAATTCCCATTACACTATTATCTATTAGTTCCGTTTTTTCTGTACCTATAATATTTCCAAATACAGTATTTGCATCTAAAATAACAGAATCAACAGGTATTTCTTTTTCATCTAATATTAATTTATGATATGCATATCCTATTTTAGAATTATTTAACATTCGCTGAAATTCTTGGCTGTTCAAAACTACCACCCCCTCTACTCAAAAAGCTCTCTTCTCTAGAATAAAGCTTTACATTTTATTATACCTCAAAATTCTATATTTATCCACTTATCTATAAGAAATTTGGTAACAGTCACAAAAAGAAAAGGTAACAAGCAATTACTACTTGTTACCTTCTTCATTCTTACATTCTTGTATATTATATTATTGTTTCTTAAATACAGTTACTGCTGTTCCTTCACATACAGTATCTGTAGCACTTACTGCTCCTGTTATATCAAATATTTTTTCCCAATTTCCTGCTGGTAGTGACACATTGAAGTCATCGCCTGCATTAAACACTACAACTAAGTCTTTTTCTCCATCTTTGTTGTTATCTGTTTCCATAACTACAGCTCTTCCTGTTTGATAAGTTTTCACATAATTATTTATCTCATCATTTGTTGTGTATCGAAGTCCTGGATTATCTCTTCTAAGAGCCATCAAATCTTTATGATACTCAAATATTCCTGCATTCTCCACTTTTAGATCCCAATAAATATTATTTATTTCTTGTCCCCACATATAACTATTGTGCGCATGTTCTGCAAATGGTCCTATAAACTTGGTTCTTAAGAATTCATCTCCAGCATGTACAAATGGTATTCCTTGAGAAGTTAGTACCATCCCAATACCAAACTTAAGCACTTTTTGCCCATAAGCATTATCTTCTCCAGAGTGTTTTATTTTATCCCATAGACAATAATTATCATGTGCTGATATATAGTTTATTGATTGCTCTGGATCTGCTGCAAATGTTCTTGTCCACATATCACTACTACTAGCTCCGCCTATAGCGCCTCTCATACCTATTTCGATGTTATCTAGTGACCCTATGTTAAACATATATCCTCTTGTATCACCATCATTGTTTCCTTTTATATCTTCTCTGTATTTTCCATTAAATACTCCCACACTACCTGATACTGCATTTGCTACATTTCCAAGTCTTACTTTTTGGTTTTCATCTGGATCAGTTGCATATCCATTCCATGGCTCTCCATATATCAATATATTTCTGTCAGGGTATTTTTGATTTAAGTATTCTCCCCATTTTTTATATTCTTCTACATAAAATATACCTACAAGGTCAAATCTAAATCCATCTATATTGTATTCTGATATCCAATACTCCAATGAATCTCGTATAAATCTACTTACCATTGGATTTCCACTATCTACTGAGTTTCCGCAACCAGATAAGTTTAATCCGTCATAGTAGCTTGGACTTATATTTTCAAACATCTCATCCCAGAAG
>CAZDNU010000334.1:0-6551 GCA_964506865.1 uncultured Fusobacteriales bacterium
TCGGACCCCTTGGTTCTAAAAAATTAATTTATTGTTACTACATCTATCCAGTCTGTCTCTGCAGGACTTAGAGTGCATGTCCCATCTCCCCAAGAAGATACCCAAGTATCATTCCAAGGACTTACATCTGACCATGCCGGTTTAGATGAAGCCGGTCTTCCTGCTACTATCATACTTATTGTATCACTTGATACTGCTCCTGTTATTGCTTTTAGGTCTATCTCTGCTTCCAAAAATACATTAGAATTATTAAATACAGATGATGTCACATTTGCATCTTCTGCTTCATGTGTATTATCTTGAGCTATCTCGAAGTGATATAGGTGGGTAGGTTTATTTGTCCCGCTTATTGTAACACCTGTAGCTTCTGTAGCCCCCCAAGTATCTGCTGTTACTGTACCATCTGCTGTTTTATCTGTTGTAAGCAGTAATATTACATGTGCAGAAGCTCCGTCATCCCAAGGATCTGTTACTTCCATACCTAGTGTAACTACTCCACTACCATTTCCTGTATCTTTTACATATATATTTCTGACTACATCTCCATCTGCTGTAGATGTACCTGGTATTACCGCATCATACGTATCCCATCTGCTCTCTTTCACTCCATCTATTTGTATATTCATAGGATTTAGATACTCTTTTGTCGACACAATAGAAGATGTCATTCCTGTTTTTTCTGCGTATGCCTTTATTGTTGTGTCACTTGTAATTGTGAACGGTACACTATATGTCTCTACTGTACCAGAACTTGTAGGGTCTGTGCCATCTGTTGTATATTTTATTACTGCTCCTACAGTGCCTGTTGCAAGCGTAACATCTAAGCTTGCTCCACTATCCCAGCTTGCAGGACTTATTGTTGGATTTTCTACAGGATCAGCTACTTTTGTTACATCATATGCTAGCGTTTGATCATTTAACTCAAATTTATATTGTGCTCTGAAACTCCACCCCTAAAGGAATGGGGTTCTAAAGTATTAACAACCTTCCAATGCAGTCTCAAATCTTGATTTCCACTGCTTCTACACTTTTTATCAAATCCTCGTTTTGAAAATTTAATACTGCTTCCGTATAATGAGCTAAAGCTTGTTCTTCCAAGTTGTCATCTTTGCTCTCACTATCGCTTCCACCAAAACACCCAAAAAGTATAAAAAGCAGACTTAATATCACTAACCCTTTCTTCATTTCCTCACTCCTCCTTTTATTGTCTTACTTTTATTAAGTACTATTATACTACAATCACAATCAAAAATCAATAAAAAAATAAGCGCAACCCCAGCATTTCTAAAGGATTGCGCTTATTTTTTATTTGTGTTTTTCGTCGTACCTTTTCATTGCATTTCTCTCCACAATGGTTGCTTTTGATTCTTTTTTGATCATGCTTTGATTATTTTTCTTTCAAAAAAACAAGCTCCGCAATAGTGTACGTTTTGCCATCTGACTTCAACTCTACTGTACCTTTGTGTTTTATCATTATATTTTTTACTATTGACAAACCTAGTCCTGTCCCTTGCACCTTTGTGCTTACCAACGGTTCGAAGATATAATCCAAGATGTCCTGCTTTATTCCATTCCCATTATCTTTTACCATTAGCATAATATTATTCTCAAATTCTTTTATGTATATGTCTATTCTAGCTCCTTCAAGCCTGCTAGCTTCTATAGAATTTTTTATTATATTTTCTATTGCCATCATCGATTTCAATTTAGAACCCTTTATAAACGTATTTTCTTTTACTTTTATTGTGATTACTATGTTGTTTATCTCCAGCTCAGATCTATATTTCATTATTATTTTTTCAATTATTTCTTTTAGATTAAGTCTTTCTAATTCATATTCATTATCTTCTACGTATTCTAAAAGCTCTGAAGCCATTAGATCTACTCTATTTGCATTCTTTATTACATTATCCAAATAGAAATCAATTTTTTTCCCATCATTGAATTTATCTTTTGCTATCTTTGCAAAGCCTTTGATACCAATCAGCGGCGTTCTTATTTCGTGAACTATTGATCTAGACAACTTCACCATAGTTTCCAATTTTACATTTTTCATCAATTTTTTTTCAAGCTTAATATTCTCTAAATATATTGCCATATTTTGCATAAATATCTTTAATATTCGGATCTTTTCGTCCTGAAATACAGCCCGACATTCATTTCTTTCCATTACCAATATACCATACCTGTTTTCTTTATAAGATATGGGTATTATGTCAAAACAGCTTAATATTGTGCCATTCTCAAATTGCATTCCCTCTTCTTCATTACCAAAGTATATAGATTGCTCACGAAAGACTTGACTCAATATATTATCTTCATCCAAATCTATGCTTATCTCTATCTTTTCATATATTTTACTCTTCTCATCAATATTTAAATTCTCTGCATACGTATCCGCCTGCAATTTATTTATATTTTCTTCATAAGAAAAATATATCCCTTTTTTATAATTTAGAACTTTCTCTGAAGTTAGCAAGGTCAATATATATTCTATAACCCATTTTACATTCTTTGCTGTATATATTATACTTAGCATTTTTTCAATTGACTGAATTTTGTCCAGTATACTTAGTAATTTTCTATTTTTTTCTTCCAATTCTTTACCAAGTTCAAAGCTTATCAGCGATATCGACATCTGCTTGACCGCAATGGACAACATTCTAAGATCCGAATTTGTAAAGGTAAATTGTTTATTTTTGTTTACAAACGCCACAACTCCTTCTTTTTCTCTAGTTTTTGAATATATAGGTATACTTATCATAGAATCCACATAGCCTATATTTCCAATCCCTATATCTTTTTGTATTTTTATTATCCCCTCTTCTTTATTCCAAAATAATTCCTCTTTCAATTTTTCCATATCTATCTTCTCTTGCTCTACATACTTAAATATCTTTTTTTCTCGCTCATCATAATAAAACATATAATCAATAAAAAAATTATTTTTTATCAATCTGAATACTTCATCTACTATATTTTCTTTTTTTAAAGCAGGTCTTATTAATATATTTTGTAAGTTATTAAAAAATATCTCCTCATTTATTTTTTTATGTAATTGGTTTAAAACTTTTTCTTGTTTGGCTATTTCTATTATCAATGATATATTATTTTTTTCTAATTCCTCATATTTTGGATATTTGTATTCTTGTTCTGTTTCTAATTCTTTCAGTAGCAACTTATGATGATAATTATATTTTAACTTATCTGCCCATCTCACACCTTTATAAATCATTTCTCGATATTTCTCTTCATTTTCCAATTTTTTTTCTATTAGCGCATATTCATAAAACACACGTGGTAGATAATATTCTAAAGGCTCCAAAGTCTTAAATTCTATAATATCTTCATATTTTGAACATACTTCTTTTGCTTTGCCATATCTAAGTAAAACTTCCGCCTGAAACATATTTCCTATAACTACATCAAAATTTCTATACGCATTACTATCTTTTTCTAACAAAGAGTAATATTTTAGCCCCTTTATACTTTTATTATTCTTTAAATAAGCATAACCAAGCATCGAGTATATGCCATTCAGAGAATGATAAGGTATTGCTTGAAGATTTAGTATCTTCATAAATTTAAGCTCTTCTTCTAGATATTGTATTAGTAAGCCATATTCCATCATAAAAAACAAAGTCAAAGCTATATTGTATATAGTCAGTGTTATTTCCTGATATTCTTTTTCTTCCTTTAATAAATTAAGCGCTCTATTGTAATAATCGTATGCTTTATTATAATCTTCTAGTATAAAATAATCATAACCCATACCATTACAAAGTCTAGCGAGTTCCAATTTTTTATTTATTTTCAGTTTCAGTTTTTCACTTTTTTTGTAACATTCAAAAGTTTTTTCTCTATTCCCTATAAACGAGTATATCTGCCCTTTATGTTGATACAATACAGACAAAATATATTTATTTCCTGTATATTTTGCCATATTTATTGCTTTCTCACATTTTTCCAATTTTTCATTTGTATCTTTTATATAATCACACGCTACTGATATTGTAGAGTATATATTGCATAATCTATTATACAATTTATATTTTTCAAAATTTTCCAATATATTATTATATACATTGTCTATCTCACCTTTGTATTTTTTTAAATTTTTGCTATATATATTAAAAAGTAAATACTTGGTATATAATACTTGCTTTTCCACTTTTGTCTTTTTTAGAAACCCTAAACTCTGTAAAGCATACAGTCTTGCTTCTTTGAAGTTTTCTTTCTTAAAATAAACTTCTGCTATCTTTCTATATGCCACTCCTAAGTAGTAGTTATTATTTTTTTGAAGTCCAAACTTTAATAAATGATTATAATATATTAGTGCATCATCATTTTCACCTAAGTAAAAAAAAGTCTCACCCAAGTATTTTATATACATATTATATTTATTTTCTTCAAGTTGTATATTATCTTTTCTTCGCTCTTCTTCAAAAGCTAAGAAATACTTTTTTGCTTCCTTAAACGCAAGCATTCTATGACTTTTTATTCCTTCTTCCAGTATTTTTTTTAGATCCAAATCTAGACTCTTCTCATTTTGTGTAGTATCTTTGTTTTCTATTGCAGGATTTATATAATCTATAAACTCCCCTTGTTCATCTGCATAATTTATTATATTCTCTAGACTTTCGCTCCACTCTTTTGTCCCCAGAAAATACTCCTTATCAAAGAAAAACATATACATTGCTTTACTATCTTCTTGCGAATGTTGCAAGTAGTCTATAAACATATACGAGGACTCTCTTAAAAAATTTAGACTGTCAATTACAAATACAAGTTTCTTTTCTTTAAATATCCATTTAAAAAGTTTTATAAAACTCTTGTATAACTCTCCTTGTTCATATCCCACTTCTTCGCACAACAGCTCTTCTGCTCTATCCATATACTCTTGTTTGATATACTCTCGCAATATTTTACGATGAAAGTAATATACCTTCGCCTCTTTGAAGATACGATCAATCTCATCTTTTGATAATTTTTTTAGTTTTTCTACAATTATGTCCAAAAAAGGATAATAGGGGCTCTTTATTTTAGAGTCCCTTATTTTCACATAAAATAATTCTGCTTCTTCCAAATTGTTAAGTTTTTTAGATATAAACTTTTCTGAAAGTGTGGTATCATTAGTATTTATAAATATCCTAGAACTCTTCTCTTGTCCAAGACTCGTATAATACAAAGTAAAAATATTATATAATTTTTCCAATATATCACTTTTATGCATTTCTTTCACCCTATACCTTTTTATCTTTCCTTCTTCTCCAAAATTTTATCCTGTTTTAATATTCGGAATAAAAAAAGAAAATCCTTTTTTTTGATTTTGAAAATTGATAAAATTTTAAACTTATCATATTCTCCGGTATATATATAGGCTGCAGAAATGGCAGTTAATGGTGCTACTATTACCAATGCTATACTCCCTATCAGGGTTCGCATAACTTCAGCAGATATAATTTTTAAGTTTAATATTTCAGGTAGTGTATAGCCCTTTTGATAAAATAACATCAGTAAAGTGGTATAGCTTCCTGAATATGCCAACAAAAGAGTCGTCGTCATTGTCCCTATTACTGATTGACCTACATTAAACCCTGATTTCATTAAATCAGATCTTGTAATGTCTGGTTTTTTATCTTTTACTTCTTTCATAGAGGCTGCAATATCCATTGCTATATCCATTGCGGCTCCTGAGGCCCCTATTATTATCCCAGAATAAAATATAGCTTGCATATTTAATCTGAAATTTCCACTAAATAACAAACTTTGCGCAAAAGGTTCTGTCATGCCAAATAATTTCATGAGTTTTCCAAATACAAAAGTCAAAATTACTGCACTCATAAGTCCACTGGTAGTCCCAAGTAATGCTGATACACCTTTTTTACTAAAGCCTGCTACCAAAAATATGATAACAGAACTTATAAGCATCAGTATAAGTATACACACAAAAATAGGATTTATCCCATAAAAAAACAAAGGGATCATTATTTTCCATATTATCAGAAACGTCAACACAAAAGATAATATCGCTCTTAGTCCTGTATACTTTGAATATAGAATCAAGAATAAAAAAAATATCAGAAACATTATCTTTATCCAAATATATCTATAGTGTCCGCTCAATGTCGAGTTTATTATATTTCCATCTTTTTCTTCAATAGATACTAATACGCTGTCTTTGATATTATATATATCATCAAACTCCATATCGCCTAATAAGTTGTTTTTCGTGCTAATAATTTTGCCCCTATATTTGCCTCCTGATATTTTCATATCTATTTCTTGATATCCCAGTCTAGCCATTCCTACTCGAATCATATTGTCATTATTTATACTTACTACCTTGGCTACATGCTTTGTTTGGTCAATATTACTTATCGTTGCTACTACACTTCCAAATATAAGTAAAAAAAATAGTATTTTATATATATTGTTCATTTTTATCTCCCACCTTTTAGCATAAGCGGGAAGTATTTTTAATTCACTTCCCGCCACTACAAAGTACTATTTATCTTTGTAATTCTGCTAATTCTTCTTGCAAATCTAAT
>CAZDNU010000335.1:0-2300 GCA_964506865.1 uncultured Fusobacteriales bacterium
ATGGGAAGCCTTTTGAAATAGTTAATAATAGTAATGGAAATTTAAAAATAAAATTAGATTTTGAAATATTGGTAGCAAACATATTCGTAGCAAAAGAAATATATTTTAAAAGCCATTATTATAAAATCCTTGAAACATCTGACGAAGACGAAGTTTGGAAAATTAGTAAAAAGATGGATGAAATTGCGTATAAGAATGTAGAAGGAACAGATGAAATAATCGAGAATAATTTAGAGAACGGGAAACATACTATATACATATATGAAGATGCTGATTTTAAAGATACATATAATAGAAAATGTAGTACAAGACGTTTAATTTGGGAACAAGATATATTTGTAAATAAAGTTAATCTTCCTGCAGGGTACACCGAAGAAGAACTTGCAAAGAAATATTCTCCAATACTATCGTTTAATGAAGAAGAAGAGTACTTTCCTATGAGTATTGAAGAAATATTTTCTGACTTTGTTAATGAAGAAAAGTTCGATATAAAAATACCCGGACATAATAAAAAAATAAATTTTAATAAATTAGATACCTTTTTACCGTATTATGGCCATAGACGAGGGTTGATAAATTTCACAGGACCAAAAAATGTTAAAGAGAGCCAAATGAAAGAACGAAAGGGAAGTATAGAGAACAGCACAATTTATTATTCTATTATCGAAAGGGATAATCAATATTTTTTAAACTATCATTTTTTATATACATATGATCCGAAAGGTGGAGGGACTCCTAGTAATGTTGCATTACATTTATTTGATAGAGAAAGTTGTACGATAGCGTTAGACCAAAATATGTATCCAAAAAAAATATTATATGGAGCACATTTAGAAGGACAAAAAATGTGGCTAAGTGAAAATGGAAATGAAAAACCAACTTGGAAGGGAGGAAGATTAAGTATAGAATGGAATAAAAGTTTAAGATATGGAGAACATCCTATATTACCAATTGCAAATGGAGCACATGCTCTATACCCTGTTAATGGAGAATATAGTTTTGATGTATATGGACAGCGTAAAGAAAATGCTGGAGGAATTTCAAATATTGAAGATTTTTTAGTTTATCCTCCAATTTTTAAGGGCAATGAAATGAAGAATTATGTATTGGACAATTTGATTTCCGATAAATTTAAAAGAGGAGAATCAGTATTAAACTTTAGTGGGAATTTCGTAGATGTTTTAGGACCTGACAATGCAAAATTTCCACCATTTACAGTTAGAGAAGTATAACCCTGGTGAATATGTGCGAGGAGAAGAGGTAGAAGGAACAGAGTTAGCATTTGAAGGTTTTAAAATTAATCAACTTTTACCCCCAAATTGCACAAAACAGTTTAAAAATATCTTAAAGAAAGTTGGCTTAAAAGAGAAAAGTTTAGAAAAAGTAGAAGAAAATAGAAAAAGTACTCGAGTTGATTTGAAATGGGAATCAAATGCAGGGTATGATATTAATTCTAATTTAGATGGATATGCAATTTATAGACGCTCAAACTTAGATGAAGAAAGTGAGTTTAGAAATATTGGTGTATTGAAAAAAAGTTTTAATAGTACAGGCTATGATTTATATAATCAAGCAAGTTACTATTTAAATAATAATGAAAAACTATATAGTGAGTTGCCACTATTAAATAAATTAGAATATAATTCTGAAAGTTTTACTGCAAATGACTTAGGATATACAGAAACTTTCAAAGAATTTTTATTTAGAGATTATCTATTAGTGCCAGAAACAGAATATGAGTATAAAATAGTAGGATTTACTGACATTGAAGACTATTATGTTGTAGAAAGTGCTCCTAACATACTGGAAGTAGACATGGCAAAAAATCAAAGTTTAGAGGGAGAGTTTCCAAGTGAAAGTATAAAAATAAATACTCCAAAATTAGAAGCACCTAAAGAGATAAGCTACGAAATTAGTCAAACAAATGAACTCGAATTAAATATTGTTGAATCTGATGATATTATTAATTTGAAGGAACAGATATCTAAATTTGATAATAGTTTAATACGAGGATTGGAGTTTGGATATGTTATAGAGCATGCTCCTAATAGCAATAAAGAAAGTGATGATTATATTGAAAAATATTGGATAATATGGGATAATGTAAATGGGAAAATTGTAGTTGACGGAAATGACATAGAAATTTTAGAAGAAAATAAAAAAGTAATTTTAAAATTAACAGACGACAAAAAATATAATTACAGAATAAAAAGCTATGTAAAATATACTGATCAATTAAACCCAAGGCATTTTATTCGATTCAGTGATTATATCTATCCAGAAACAGAAGTGATAGAAAT
>CAZDNU010000336.1:0-2895 GCA_964506865.1 uncultured Fusobacteriales bacterium
TAGCAACTAAAGATAGTGGGACTGCAACATGGGGCACAAGAGAGACAATAGCTGAAAACATAAGTGATGCATGGTTTATGTATGATGAGAATGTACTTAGGTTTCAGTTTACTATAGACTTAAATGTAGGGTCTGAAGATCAGCATTGGAAGCGAAAAGTGTTAACTGATGCAGCGGTACTGCGTAGTGGTCTAAATAGATGGAGAAGGTAGGTGTAAAAAATGAAAAAAAGTAAAAATAATAATGAAAAGGGTTCAGCGATAATACTTGCAATTTTACTTTTGGCATTTTTTATGGCACTTACAATGAGTATGTACTTTCTAGCAGAGAAAAAAGCTGAAATGGCAGGATTGAAGTCTAGAGGTACCAAAGAGTTAGCAAGTATAGATTCCGGAACGTCAATAGCCTATTATGAGATGGGACTTGCGTCTATGCTTCAAAAGACAGGTATAATAGATAGAGGTCAAAATTTTGATATTAGTGCAACCACAGGAGGTCCTTATTTAAGCGCAGCAGCCGGTGAATTAGAAAGAAATGTACAGATGCCAGGAGGAGGAGACACTACAAACTTAACTCTACAGGCATTAACGATAGAAGATTATACAGACTATTTTAGTATGGGATTAACACAAGATTATGATGGAAGAAAAGATTCAAATGAAGAAGATATATTGTTTACAAGTATAAATGACATAAGGATACCTGCAGATATAAATGGAATTCCTACAACAAACTATAACAAAGAGTGGCATGGAGGGATGCTTACTAATAATGGAAGACTATGGACAGGGACTACACCTGCAAGTATAGGAGGGTACAAAATAACTTCAGGTACGGTAACAAATCCAACTGACGGATCAAATGAGATAAATTATACTAAAGAGATAGTTTTAAATGAAGGAGCTTCTGGAAGCGATCAACTTGCGATACAAGCAATAGGTGAGTTTCGTTATAAAATAGAGGTTGTAGAAAGAGTAAATGTTGCAGGCGGAGATATTCAAGATAGCGACATAGATGACTTTATAATAGAGAAACAATAAATTAATATATAGTATGAAAATGGTAATTATATTTATCAAGGAAATGAGGTGGGTAAAACGATAGAATTAAAAAATCATATGGAGTATTTAGTAAACGAAGCTTTAGATAATTATCTAAAAGATAGAAAAGAGATATGCAAATGCGAGAGCTGTATATTGGATATGAAGGCAAATGCGCTAAATAAGCTACCACCACATTATGTAGTAACATCGAGAGGATACCTTTATGGGAAGCTTGACGAAATGAGAATGCAGTTCAACGTAGATATATTAAAGGCTGTAATAGAAGCAGTAAATATAGTATCAAAGCATCCAAGACATAATAAAAGTTAGGAGGGTAATGAATGTTTGAAAACAAAGTAAGTGGCAGCATCGATATTGGATCTAGCAGCGTAAAAGGCGTATCTCTTCGAGATGGCAAGATAGATAGAGTAGCTATGGAGACAGTGACAAACGGTGCAATACTAAGTGGAAATATAGAAGACCACGCAGCAGTGACAGATAGTATAGTCAATGTAGTAAGAGCTTTGGGACTAAGAAACAAAGCGATAATAGTTTCTCTGCCAGTACAAAACTTTTTTGTAAAATTTTTAAGTATTATGAGAGTGGACGAAGCAGAGAAAATACCAATTATAGAAAGCGAACTAGAAGAGTTGGTACCAAATTTTGATCCTGATGAATATATCACTCAGTATGTGAGTTTGGATGAATATGGTGGAAGTGAGTTTGATGACAAGGAAAATGTCTTAGCTATAACGATACAAGAGGAAAAGGTAGAGGATATAATAAGATTGTTGACTGAAGGAGCAAAAGTAACACCATTGAAAATTATTCCGGACTTTATATCGTTATTTAACTTATTGCAATTTTCGAAGTATCAGCTTTTGGATGATGCGGAAAATGCAAATATGATGGTGGTAGACATAGGAGCCGAAGCTACAAAGATATTTGTAGAAAGAAACGGATATGTCAAAATGCAACGTATAGCAGCAATTGGAGGAAATGACTTTACCGATGTTATAGAAAGAAATATGAATCTAAGCTATGAGGAAGCCGAAAAGCAAAAGTTTGGCTTAGAGCTAAAAAATATAGGTGACGGTTATGAAAGGGGCGACGATGATATACTTCAAGAGATAAGCGAACTAGTCGAAGAATTAAACAATCAGATAAGAAGATCAGTGGAATTTTATAAGTCTCAAGAAGGAGTACATGGCATAGATGCTCTGATAGTTACTGGAGGAGCCAGTATCATGAAGGGTTATGAAGTAATACTAGAGACAGCCTTGATGACAGAGATGAAAGTATTTCCATTAGAATTGCTTTTCAATAGAGTAAAGAACTTTTCGGAAAAAGACTTGGAAAATCTAAAAAGATTTGGAGCGGTAATAGGCAATATAGTAGATGAGGTGGTAGTGTAATGACATTGGATATGAATTTTCTAACCCATAGATTTAGAATGAAACTACTAT
This sequence comes from uncultured Fusobacteriales bacterium, assembly GCA_964506865.1. Classification (GTDB taxonomy): domain Bacteria; phylum Fusobacteriota; class Fusobacteriia; order Fusobacteriales; family JAAYPW01; genus CAZDNU01. The sequence goes on from CAZDNU010000336.1 coordinate 2,510, forward strand.
TGACTCAGTTAGCGAAGATATTTCTATTCTTTGTAGGTATAGCAGTGATAGTTATTGGAATAGCTTTTGTGGTATTGGATGGAACTATTAAGTCATATGACAAAAAGATAGCGATGAAAGTGACACAGATAACAGAGACTACAGACAAAATAAACAAAACAAAACAAGATATAGCTGCTTTAGATATAGCTGAGATCAGAAATCAAATAAATATAGTAAGAGATCTGTTTACAAGAAAAGAATTAAGATTTTCATCTATACTATATAATATAAAAGAGAATACTCCGCCTACAGTGTGGTTTTCATCTCTAAATTATAAAGATGAAGTGATCATAATAGATGGTACAGCATCCGATACAAGAGACAAGAATGCAGAACTTGTGGTA
>CAZDNU010000337.1:0-5769 GCA_964506865.1 uncultured Fusobacteriales bacterium
TATTGAGATGCAAAAAGTTTTGGGGATAAATCACAACTATATAAGTGTTGAGAAATTTATAAAAGATATTTTCAAAGAAAATAATAAATTTGATTATGAAAAATATATGAAAATGAAAGAAAAAAACTTTAGTATAGTAATTCAGACAAAGTTAAAGATAGATAATTCTGAAAAGCACTTTAAATTTATAGGTTATAAGGAAGATAGATTGGAAATATGGATCAGTGATAATATAACGGACAATCAGGAATACCAAGATTTTCTAGAAAAAGCAAAAATAAAAGCTGAAGAAGCTAACAACGCAAAGTCTACCTTTTTGTCAAATATGTCACATGAGATACGTACACCACTAAATGGTATAATAGGTACACTAGAAGTTATGGGAGATACCAATCTTGATGATGAGCAGTGTGAGTTGTTTACTTTAATGGAGATATCTGCGAATAATCTAATGCAAGTGATCAATGATATACTTGATTTTTCTAAAATAGAAGCAGGAAAAATGCAGCTAATAGAAAGTCAATTGGCTCTTCCGGAATTATCGGATTCAGCACTAGGTATAATAAGAAGCATGTTGATGTTTGAAAAAAAGGATATAAAATTAAAACATGAAATAATAGGAGAATTTCCGGACTTTTTGCTTGGTGATAAGGTGAAAATAGAGCAAATATTGATAAATCTACTTACAAATGCATATAAATTTACAATAAAGGGAGAAATACTTCTTCAAATAGAACTTGTAGATAAAATTGCTAATAATTATATAACAAGATTTACAGTAAAAGATAGTGGCATAGGTATACCGGAAGATAAATTGAAGTTTCTGTTTATGAGATTTTCTCAAATTGATAGCTCTATAAGTAAAAATTATAAAGGCACAGGGCTAGGGCTTGCAATAGTAAAAGGAATAGTCGATCTAATGGATGGTCAAATAGAAGTGGAAAGCAAAGAGGGCGAAGGTACAGAAATTAGCTTTGTAATACCACTAAAAATAATGAAAAATAAAGAAGAGGGAAATATAGGTATAGAAAAATATAAAGTGCCACAAGATATAAAAATAATCATGATAGAAGATAATAAAATTAATAGAGATATTATAAAACGAGGATTTATGAATTATGGTATAGATATAGACATGGCAGAAAATGGAAAAATTGGATTAGAAAAGATAGAAAAAAACAATTATGATTTACTCTTGCTAGATATACAACTTCCAAACATAAGTGGATACGATATATGTCAATATTTACGTGTAAAAAAAATACCAATAAAAATAATAGCTCTTACCGCATATGCAAGTACAGAATCAAAGAAAAAAGCTATAAATGCTGGAATGGATGAATACTTAACCAAGCCATTTAAGATACATGAATTAATAGAGATGATAGAATTAGTTATGGAAAAAAAGAAAAATAAAACTTAGATAAAATTGAACTCGAACTTAATCTAGTTACACTGGGCGCAGACACAGGTGCGCCCCTATAGTTGAACTAATAATTCAGTGTGGGTCTTATCTTAGCAAATATTCGAAAGTAGTGAGTTAGATTTGCTTAGAGTTTGATCATCTAGAGAGCTTGCATGAGATACTTTCTTACTTTTGAGTCAGTCTCTAAAATTTTATACAGTAATATCAAATTTTAAAAAGATATCTTTAATTTTTTCTTTGGAAATAGGCTTTATGAGATAAGCTTCACATTGTTCGTCAAAAGCAGTTTTTACGCTTTTGAAATCATCTAAAGCAGTAGTCATGACGACTTTACTAGGTTCATCAATATCATTGGAATATTCTATATTTTTGATAGATTTCAAGACTTTGTATCCATCGATGTTTGGCATCATAATATCAAGAAATATAATTTCGTACTTTTCTTTGGACATTATAGATTGCTCGAATAATTCGATTCCTTTTGTCCCATCTAATGCAATATCAACTTCACCATATTTTTTTAGAAGCTTTTCCATAAGTTTTGCATTAACATAGTTATCTTCAATTACCAAAAACTTCATAGTATAATCATCCCCTTTTATATATTATATAAGTAATTATACCATATAGAGTACATATAACCAAATAAGAAAAAAATCCAAAAATTAAAAAAGTATAATAAAATTTTAATAAAAGGAAATTGGCTAAAAAAACTTTTTTAGCCAATTTCCTAAATAAATAATGATATTTTTGTAAATAAAATTAATAATAACATAAATGGACTGACTTAAAAGTAGATTAACTAGAATAAACTCTAAGTAAGTACTTCCAGTCAGCCACATTTTACGATGTGAGATTATGAGAGAGTTACTATTGTTGTATGGGACAACAACAAAGTTATTATACACCAAATGACAGAATAAATCTGTGATTTCCATCACAAAATATAAAAAGTTGAAATTATCTACAAACTTGTGTATAATAGTCAAAAGGATTTTAGAAAATAAAAAAAGGTGAGGGGAAAAAATGAAAAAATTAATATTAATACTGACATTGTTAATCATAAGTATAGCATGCAGTAAACCCAAAGTAAAAACTAAAGAAAAAGCAGAAAAAGCAGTAGCAAAAGAATACAATATAGAAAAAATTTCTGATATATCATATAAAGTTTTGGGACAAGATATAGAAATAAATTGGGAATTAACAGGTAAACAATATGTAGAGGCAATAGAGGTATATGAAGTAAAGGAAAATGGTAGAAATAAAATAGGAGAAAAAGATATAAATGATGCAAAAGTTTTTAAAGACAAATTACCACTTTTTAGCAAAAAAACATATGAAATAAACTTAAAATATATTAATGGTGAAAAAAGTAAATCACAGCAAATTACAGCAAGTGCGGAAATAAAAAATATAGTAAAAGACAATATTATGGGACGTGAAGTACAGGTGTATCTTCCAAATGACTATAAAAAGTCTAAAAAATATGATGTAATATATATATTTGGAACGGAAAGTGTATTCGATGAAAGTAAACCTGATAGTTGGAATGTACGCAAGATATTAGATACCTATCCAAAAGATGTAGTAGCAGTAGCAATATTACCACTCGAAAATAGGCGAAAAAACTACGAGAAGCTTATTCCTTTTGAAGACAAACATACAAAAGATCACTATAAGATATCTGTAAGCAAGGCAAATGAATTTTCTGAATTTATTTCAAACAAATTTATAAATATATTTGAAAAAAAATATTTCATACAAAATATAGCACAAGAAAACAGAATGGCCATAGGCTATAAAGAGTCAGGGCTATATTTATTGTGGGATATACACAAGCAAAATAGTTTTGGCAATATAGCAATTCTATCAGGAGAATTATGGCCAAATAGAAATGAAATAAAAAAAATATATGAAAATGAAAGCAAAAAGAATGTAAAAATTTATTTGGATACAGACACAAAAGAATGGAGTCATTATAGTGAAAGAAGGTTTATAGATACTTTAATGAAAAAAAATTATAAATATGGTGAAGAGATTTTTTATCGGGAATTTTCGGATGTTAGAATGGAAAAACGAGTACAGAATGCGCTAAAAATATTAAATGATGAGGAGAAAAAAGAGCAATCACTACATATAGAACTTGAAACGATAGGTTATAAAAACTTATTGGGCTGTGGAACAGAATTTATAATAAATCCTGTAGTAAAGACAGAAAATAGTGGAGAATTTTCTACATATAGATTAGCAAACTATAGTGTATTAAATAGTCGTTATGGAGAAGTAGATTTTGAAGGAAACTTCAAATTTATACGAGAAGGGGATATAATTGTAGAGGTAAGTTACAAAGAGTTCGAGAAAAAAATTACTATTCAGTATGAAGAACTAAAACAATATATCAAAAAAGAGGAAAATATATGTATGGAGTAGTTACAGGTGCTACCAGTGGAATTGGATTGGCGTTTTCAAAGTATCTTGCCAAGAATGGATATGATGTAGTGATGATAGGTAGACGAAAAGAGAAGCTAGAAATTGAGGCTGATTTGCTTGAAAAAAATTATAAAATCAAGACAAAAATAATAATAAGCGACTTGTCTGATAAAAATCAATTATCAGCTTTGATAGATATGCTAGAAGATTTGGACAACAAGCAAGAGATTGCATATTTTGTTAATAATGCTGGATTTGGATTATCAAAAGATTTTTTTGACGATAACTACAGCAATCAGGAAAATATGCTGGCAGTCCATATAAATGCACTAAGTCAATTGACACATTTTGTTGCTGGAAAAATGATGAAACGCAAAACGGGAAATATAATAAACGTAGCATCAATGGCTGGATTTATGCCACTTCCACGAAGTCCGTTTTACTCAGCATCAAAGGCTTTTATCAATACATTTACAGAATCAATATATCCTACTTTAAAAATAAATGGAGTCAACATACAAAGCCTTTGCCCGGGATTTACAAAGACAGACTTTCATAGTAGGTTAAATCTTGATAGAAAAAAATTGAAAAAAAATATATTTGTACGTTGGATGTCGGCAGATAAAGTGGTAGAATTATCTATGAAAAATATAAAAAAACCAATATATATACCAGGGATATCAAACAAATTTTTATTACTTGCATTAAAACTAATTCCAAAAGCCATATACTATAAATTTTCATTGTATTTGAGCAGAGAATATAAAAAAATGAATAAATAATGGCTAAAGTAATAACGTGGTATGTATAAAAATAAGGGGAACTATGATGAAAAAAAAATATACGTACGTTTTGATATTGTTGTTGTTTATGCTTCTATCTTCGTGCACTCGGAATAGAGCACTTTTAGTTTTTAAAAAAGAGGGGCAGAAATATAAGGTAAGAAAGTATGGAATAGCTTCATGGTATGGCAAAAAATTTCATGGACGAAAGACATCAAATGGAGAGATATATAATATGTATACCTTTACTGCAGCGCACAAAAAAATTCCATTTGGGACTATAGTAAAAGTAACTAATATAAATAATGGAAAAAGCGTAAAAGTAAGAATAAATGATAGAGGGCCTTATAAAAAAGGAAGGATAATAGATTTATCCTATAAAGCTGCAAAGGAAATTGACATGGTAAATGATGGTGTTGTAGATGTGAAGTTGGAAATTATGAAAAAATAGGAGAAATTTATGACTGTAAATGATATAAAATATATGTACGAAAAGTTATCAGATGAAATAAATACAAGAAAAAATGAATTTGAAAATATAGGGGAAAATGCAAAAGAGAAAGACTTGTTTTTAGAGCTTGCATTTTGCGTTTTAACTCCTCAATCAAAAGCTAAAAGTGCATGGCAAGCTATTGAAAAACTTAAAAAAAATGACTTGCTATTTAAAGGTGAAGCGGATGATTTTAAAGAAATATTGAATATTGTACGTTTCAAAAATAAAAAAGCAGAATATTTAGTATTACTAAGAGAGAAATTTACGGATGAAAATGGAGAAGTAAATGTAAGGGAAGAACTAAATAAAATGTCTGACGTCTATGAACGTAGAGAATGGCTAGTAAATAATATAAAAGGTGTCGGTTATAAGGAAGCTAGTCATATTTTGAGAAATATAGGTTTTGGTGAAAAAGTAAGTATATTGGATAGACATATTTTGAAAAATTTATTGAAATTAGGAGTAATTCAAGATATTCCTAGCAGTATGACAGTAAAAAAGTATATGGAAATTGAAAAAACTATGAAAAATTTTGCAAAAGATATCCAAGTGCCTTTAGATGCCTTGGATATGATATTGTGGTATAACGAAACAGGGGAAATTTTCAAATAAATATTTATTTAATTATTTTAAGATGT
>CAZDNU010000338.1:0-3608 GCA_964506865.1 uncultured Fusobacteriales bacterium
CTGTCTAAAGGGAAAGATGTATTTTTCAAAATATAATAATAAATATTTTTATTTTCCTGTAAAGTGGATGTTTTTATATCCTCAGTAAATATTTTAGTATAGTACTTTCCTTTGTACTCTTCGCATTTCAATTTAAAAGCAATATCATATTTAGAATTTGAGCCTATGTGTTTTAAGTTGTGAGCTTTTGAAAACCAGATACAATTTTTTATAGTTTTATTGTTTTTAGATATATTAAACATCAAATGAGATTTATCTGACCCCACCAAACGTTGAGATGAGATATCTACATTTCGTAATAAAAAAATAGGAGTAGGATTTCCAAAACCAAATGGAGCTAGGTTTTCAAGTGTCTTATAAAAATCATAGGAGATACGTTCGGATGTGAGTTCTCCTGATATATAGACAGGGCGGACATATGTATCTAAGTCTATATTTTTTGATGTATAAGCATTAATCTCTTTTTCAAATTTTTCTATATTTTCTATTGATATAGAAAAACCGGCAGCTCCTGCATGACCGCCATACTTCAAAAATAGCTCCTTCATAGAATCGAGCGCTTTTATAATATCAAATCCGTCTATACTTCTGCATGATGCCACAGCAGTTCCGTCTTCTTTTAATTCTAAGAGTATAGTGGGACGATAATATTTATCTACAATTTTTGAAGCGACAATACCAATGACACCATGATGAAATCCATAATCATAGCAAATAATAACTGGATTTTTGTCTAAGTTGGAAGAAGTAATTTTGTGTTCCACTTTTTCTAAAATATCATTTTGTATAGACTTCCTTTCTTTGTTTTGGGAAATAAGCTTTTCAGCAATACCCTCAGCAGTGAGTTTATCCTTTGTGACAAGAAGTTCTACAGCTTGCTTGGCATCTTCTAAACGACCGGCGGCGTTGAATACAGGAGCTATCTGAAATCCAATAGAATATGTATTTAGTGACAGGTTATCCATTGTTTTGTATAATTTGTAAAGCAAAATTCTAAGGCCTAAATTTTTACTATCTATTAGTCGGCTCAATCCTTCTTTGACAATGATCCGATTATCTTCGATTAGTGGAACGATATCTGCTACAGTACCAATGGCTACTATATCAATGAATTCAAAGATATCCTCAGCTATATCTAAGCGGGTATACAGCGCATACAATAGCATAAATGCAGTGCCTACTCCTGCAAGAGATTTAAAAGTATATTCGTTATCACTGCGTTTTGGATTTATAACAGCAAATGCCGGAGGGAGTTCATTATTTATTTCGTGATGATCAGTAACGATTACATCCATGCCAAGTGAATTAGCATAAGCTATCTCATCTACAGAGGAGATACCGCAATCCACTGTTATTAATAGCTTAACATTGTTATCAGCTAAAGACTTAACAGCGTCTTTGTTTAGACCGTACCCTTCATCACGCAAAGGAATATAGTAATCAGGTTGACAGTTTATATTTTGCAATGCCAATATACATAGTGATGTGGAAGTGATACCGTCGACATCATAATCACCATAGATACATATTTTCTCGTTCAAATCAATAGCGGAAAGGATTCTATCTGCTGCTTTATCAATATCCATCATCAAAAAAGGTGATGAGATATTTTCCAAAGAAGGATTTAGAAACTTTTCCGCTTTGTCTATGCTATCTATATTTCTACTTTCTAAAATACTAAGAATAAAGGGATCAAAGTAATTTCCCATATTCTTTTCAAGTGAGTAAGGAACAGTATTTTTTATAATCCATTTCGTATTTTCCAAATTTAATGCCTCCTGTAATTTAAGTGATAGGGAGGGGGAGAGCTCCAAACTAATGCTTGAGTTCTAGGCCATTATGTCAACGTGCATACGCTCTAGCGATTTGTTGACTTGATTTACCATTTTTTGATTTGCAGGAGCTTGTTGTATTTTATTACCTGCTTCGATTATTGTAGACATCTGATCTTTGCTCATTGTTTGCGAAGACTGAAAACTATACATCGCAAATTGAGAATTTACATTACCGATATTCATATTTATCACCTTCTAATATGAGCTCTCCCCCAAGTAAATTATACTCTAAATTTATTTGATTTAGTGTTATTTTTCAATTATATTTATAGGTAGATTTAGTTTTTAATCCAAATCATTCTTAGCGGTCATATCGATATCATAAAAATAATGATACTTATTATAATTGCTCAGAACTTTTTTTACGTAATTTTTTGTCTGCGTAAATGGTATATTTTCAATTTGTAAGTCTCGAGATTGTGTCCATTTATCTACATTGCCAGGTCCTGCATTGTATGCAGCAGCAGCAAGCTTGAAGTCATTATCAAAACGATCCAAAAGATATTTTAAGTATTGAGTGCCTATTTTGATATTGATATCTGGGTCCAAAAGCTTTTCCGGACTAATATCTTTATCAAACATTTTTGCTGTAGGCAATATAACTTGCATCAAACCATAAGCAGAAGCACTTGAGATAATATCTTTTTTAAATAAACTTTCTTGTTTGATTACACTATATATAAAGTATTTATCTACGTTATATATAGCAGAGTATTTCTCTACAATCTCTTTGTAATATTCTGGATATAGTAGAACTACTAAATTTTTGTATTTTGTAAAGCTGTAATTATATATCCATGAATTTCGAATCGCTTGATAATATTCACCATTTGCTTCATAAAACTTAGTTTTGAGATAAGCTTTAAAGATGGCATCTTCTTTTGGAAAATCAGTGTAATCAAACTCTATCTTTGCGAGTCTAGCATCTTCGAACTTGGATAAATATTCTAACTTTTTAAAAAAGTCTGCATATTTTTCAATTTTGTTATCTATATTGTAAATGGAAAAGTTTTTGTTTTGTTGAATCAAATTGGAAGCTATATCGTAGTATAAGGTATTGAAATTATACTTTACAATCCATTGAAGATAGCCTTTATTTTGTTCTTTTTCATATAATTTATACCTGTATTCTGCAGCTTTATTAGAATAAGGTGATTTTTTTATTTCTCGTACAAGTATAGCTTTGGCTTTTTCATCTAGTCCTAATTTTTCATATGACTTCACAATAAACTCTTCAGCAGAGTAGTGATTTGTTTTTTTTAGATATTCTAATGCATTATTATAGTCTTTTTTTAAATAATAGAGACGGCCAATGATGAAATTTCTTTCGTCTTGGAGCGACATAGCGTTTACTTTTTTTAAGTAAGTGATACTATTATCTATTTGACCAAGTCTTCTATAACTATTACCCATATGAAAATAAATACGCGATTTGTATTTATTATTCTTAATCATTCTTTTTCCTTCTTTAATGACTTGGCTATGTTTTTTGCTATAAAATAAAGTCTTTAAAACTTGTACTTCGAGTAGGTCATTTCTTTCTTTTGATAATGCTGTGTTATATAATTTTAGAGCGTTGGAGTAATTTCCTCGTGAGAAAAAATAATCACCGTTGATTATAATATCCTTTGGCGATAACTGTGTAGCTAGCTCTAGTTTTTCATCGTATCGGAGCTTATAAATATTTACAAATTTTTCATCGTAGTTACCTAATAATTTCAAAGCTTTTTTTTCAAACTCTAGTGACTTATATTTATATGAAGCACGGTATAA
>CAZDNU010000339.1:0-7221 GCA_964506865.1 uncultured Fusobacteriales bacterium
CAGATGACTATTTATATCAGATAGGACAATATATTACACATAAAAAATTTGGCGAAGGCAAAATAAAACATGTGGAGCCAATAAAAGATAAATTGAAAATATTTTTTCCAGGATATGGAGAAAAAGAATTTAAAGGGTCAATTTTAAAGAAGTTTTTAGTGTAACAAATGAAGATTTTAATACAAGGAGCTTATAATGAATATAAAAAGAAAAACAGTGATGAAAGAGATAAAATATGAGGGTGTTGGCCTACATAAAGGTGAAAAAATAAAACTTAAAATGTTGCCGGCTCCTGTAAATACAGGTATTGTTTTTAAGCGAACTGATCTAAAAGAAAATAACAAGATTGACTTAAACTTAGAAAATGTATTTAGTCCTAATAGAGGCACAAATATAAAAAATAATCATGATGCAAAAATACATACCATAGAACATTTTTTGGCAGCATTGTATGTATATGGGATTACTGATCTAATAGTTGAAGTAAGCGGAAATGAGATGCCTGTAGGTGATGGAAGTGCATTTCCTTTTGTAGAGTTAGTGGATATTGCGGGCATAAAAGAATACGATGAAGAAGCAGATATTCTTGAAATAAAAGAGCCTGTCTACGTAGCAGAAGAGGATAAATATATCATAGGCTTACCTTATAATGGCTATAAAATAACATATGCAGTTAATTATAATCATAGTTTTTTGAAGTCGCAATTAGCTGAATTTGATATTACAAAGGAACATTTTAGAGATGAGATATCAAAAGCGAGAACATTTGGATTTGATTATGAGATCGAATACCTAAAAGCAAATAATTTAGCACTTGGAGGAAGTTTGGAAAATGCTTTGGTAATAACTAAAGAAGGCATAATGAATCCAGGCGGACTTCGCTACGAAGATGAGTTTGTAAGACATAAAGTATTGGATCTAATAGGAGATTTGAAAATAATAAATAAAACAATTAAAGGACATATAATAGCAATAAAGGCAGGCCATTCTTTGGATGCTAAATTTGCAAGAGAGTTAATAAAAAAATATGGAGGGGATAGATAAGTCATGATGGATATTATGGAAATTATGGACATTATACCGCACAGGTATCCGTTTCTGTTGGTAGACAGAATAGTAGAAAAAGAAGAAGGAAAAAGAATAGTTGGAATAAAAAATGTAACTATGAATGAAGAGTTTTTTCAGGGACATTTTCCAGGACATCCAATAATGCCAGGAGTACTTATGATAGAAGGTATGGCACAAACACTTGGTGTGCTGATGATGAAAAAAGGAACAGTACCTTATTTCATGGCTATTGAAAATGCAAAGTTTAGAAGACCGGTAAGACCTGGAGATCAGCTAAGATATGAACTGGAAGTATTAAAAGTAAAAGGAAAAGTAATAAAAGCTGCCGGAAAAGCTACAGTAGATGGAGTAACTGTAGTGGAAGCAAATCTTATGTTTTCAATCGTAGAGAAGTAGAGGTGATAAATTTGAGTATACATCCTACAGCAATAGTTTCACAAAGTGCAAAGATAGGAGAAAACGTAAAAATAGGACCTTACTGTATAGTTGGCGACAAAGTAAAAATAGGTAAGGGAACAGAATTGGTAGCACATGTAATGATAGATGGGGATACAGATATTGGTAAAAATAACAAGATATTTCCATATGCGTCTATTGGACTAGAACCGCAGGATTTGAAATACAACAATGAAGATACAAAAGTAGTCATAGGAGATAACAACAAAATACGAGAATGTGTGACAATTCATAGAGGAACAGTTCATACAGGGAAAACACAGATAGGCACAAATAATTTATTGATGGCATATAGTCATGTGGCACATGACTGCGTCATAGGAGATGGCTGTATTCTTGCAAACACGGCTACTCTTGCAGGGCACGTAGAATTAGGTGATTTTGTAATTGTCGGAGGACTGACACCGGTACATCAATTTGTAAAAATAGGAAATCATGCAATGATAGGTGGAGCTTCTGCAGTAAATCAAGATATTTTGCCATTTATGATGGCTGAAGGCAACAAAGCAAGTATAAGAGGTATAAACGCAGTAGGCCTAAAACGAAGGGGCTTTACAGATGATGAGATAGGCGAAATAAAAGATGCAAATAAATTGATATTTCGGTCCAATCTTACTTTAGCAAATGCTATAGAAGAATTGCTTGTAAGATACCCTGATAGCAAAAATATAAAATATATTATTGATTTTGTGAATCAAAGTGAAAGGGGAGTATGTAGATAGATGGAAAAGATAGCCCTAATTGCAGGAAATGGTAATTTGCCATATTATTTTTATGAGACAGCTACAAAAAAAGGATATGATATATATACAATAGGTCTTTTTGATACAATAAATGAAAATTTGAAAAGCAAAGCTCATTTCGTGCATATAAATATAGGTGAGATAGGCAAATTAATAAGTTATTTATTACTCAATGACATAAATAAAGTAATTATGCTTGGAAAAGTTGAAAAAAGTCTTGTATTTCAAAATATAAAGTTAGATGATACTTTCAAAATGATAGTAGATAGTCTTCCTGATAGAAAAGATGAGACTATTGTGTTGGGAGTTATAGCTGCTCTAAAAGAGAGTGGCATAGATATTTTACCCCAAAACTATCTTATGGATCAGTTTTTGGCAGACGAAAAGCTTTATACAAATTCTGCTCCAGATGAATTAGATCAAAAATCAATAGAGATAGGTATAGAGGGAGCAAAGGCGCTAGGGAAAATAGATGTAGGACAGACAGTGGTGGTAAAAAATAGAGCTATAGTGGCGCTAGAGGCTGTAGAAGGAACAGATGAGACTATAAAAAGAGCCGGGAAATATGCAGGAGAAGGCGCTATAATAGTCAAAATGTCTAGACCACAGCAAGATATGCGAATCGATGTGCCTGCTATAGGCATGAAGACACTAGAAGAAGCTATAAAAATAAAAGCTAAAGGCTTAGTTATCGAAGCACATAGAATGTTAATGCTAGACAAGGAAGAGCTTATAAAAAAAGCAAATGAGAATGATATTTTCATTACCGGGATAAAAATAGACTAATGTCTATAAAATATAAAGAGGGGGTAAATAATTTGCTCCCTCTTTATAAAGTTATTAGGAGGCAAGGATGAAGTTCTTTTTTATTACAGGAGAAATATCAGGTGATCTACATGGTTCGTACCTGATAAAAACTATCAAAGACAAAGAGCCCGATGTTCAGATATATGGAGTGGGCGGTGAATATATGAAAAAAGCTGGTGCAGAACTAGTACAAGATATATCCGAACTTGCAATTATGGGATTTGTAGAGGCTTTTAAAAAATACAAATATTTAAAAATAAAAGCAAAAGAATATATAGAATTTATAATAAAAAATAAAATTGATAAGATAGTATTAATAGATTATGGAGGATTTAATTTAAGATTTTTAGACTTAATCAAAAAACAATTACCTCATATCAAAGTATACTACTATATACCACCAAAATTATGGGTTTGGGGAAAAAAAAGGATTCATAAACTAAAAAAAGCAGATCATATAATAGTTATATTTCCATGGGAAGTTGAATTTTATAAAGCAAACAACATAGATGTTATCTATTATGGTAATCCTTTTCTAGAAAAATATGAGATAAATAAAAAAGAAAAAAACAATAAAATTTTGTTGTTGCCTGGAAGTAGAGAGCAGGAACTAAAAAAAATAATGCCTATATATATTAAACTGATAAAACAAAATAGAGATAAAAATTATATACTAAAGGTAGCAAGAGAAAAAGACTATAAAAATTATATATATTTAGAAAAAGAGAATCTAAATGTAGAAGTAGAATTTCAGAAAAACTTAAAAGAACTGGCAGCGAAGGTAAACTATGCTATAGCTGTATCAGGAACAGTAGTATTGGAGTTGGCGTTGCTAGGAATACCCGGAGTAGTGGTATATAAAACTTCAATGATGAATGAAATTATTGTAAAATTATTTATCAAGCTAGACTATATTGCGTTACCAAATATCGCCTTGAAAGAAGAAATATATCCGGAGTTGTTGCAGCGAAATTGCAATGTAAAGACTATTGTAAACAAAATGAACTATATAGAAAAAAATTATGATAATATAAAGAAAAAATTAAAAATAATGAGGGAAAGCATGAAAGGGGAAAATATTCTTTCGAAATATGCAGAGTTTTTATTAAAGTAAACTAAAAATAATAGGCTTGGAACTATAAAATTAGGTCTGATAGTAAGGAGGTAAAATGGATAAAAATTTGATTCGCGCATTAAAATATCTAAAACCATATTTGGGATTGGCTATACTGACAGTGATATTATCATTTTTATTATCAGCAGCAAATGCAGCACCTGTTTGGTTTATTCAGTATCTTATAGATGAAGTCTTGGAAAAGAAAGATTATAAAATGCTGTACATTATAGCTGGTTCGATGATTGGAGTGTCCATTGTAAAAGGGTTTTCACTATACTCTAGACAATATTTTTCTAGTTATATAGCCAATCATATTATACATGATATACGAGAAAAACTCTTTTTTAAAATTCAAAAATTATCACTGGGGTTTTATAAAAAAATGGAAGTAGGTCAATTGATATCAAGATTTACAAATGATGCTCAAAAATTTCAAAGTGCAATAAACAATCTATTTAAAGGAATCCCTAAATTAATGACTATCACTATACTTATGGCAAAAGTTTTTTTTATTGACTGGAAACTAGCGACAATTTCTATTGTATTTTTGCCGATAATCAGCACGATAATAAAGAAATTTTCGAAGAAATTGAAGAGTCGTGGAAAAAAAATTCAAGAAGAGATAGGGACTATTACGTCATATCTAAGCGAGATAATATCAGGTGTATATATTGTAAAAGCATTTTCTGCAGAAAATTATGAAAAAGGTAGATTTCAAAAAGAAAATAAAGCTAACTTGAGTGCAATATTAAGAAGTCAGAGAGTGAGATCGAGAGTATCGCCTGTAGTAGATTTTTTTAACACGATAATTATAGTTATCATTATGATATATGGTGGACGACAAGTCATAGAAGGCAAAATATCATCAGGAGAACTTTTTGCATTTTTGACAGCACTGGGACTAATGTACGAACCAATAAAAAGCTTGGTAAATATAAACAATGAAGTACAAACTTCTACAGCTTCTATTGATCGTATAATGGAAGTAATAGACATGCAGCCAGACATCGTAGAAAAAAAGGATGCTATATCTGATTTTGATGTAAGTGGCAATGTTACGTTTGAAAATATAAACTTTCGGTATGAAAAAGATGGAAATGAAATATTGAAAAATATAAATTTGAACGTGAAAAAAGGTGAAATAATAGCACTAGTAGGGCAAAGTGGAAGTGGAAAAACTACCTTGGTAAACTTGATTCCGAGATTTTATGATGTAGATAGTGGATCAATCAAATTTGATGAAACTGATATACGAGATCTAAAAATAAACACATTACGCCAAAGCATAGCCATAGTTCCGCAGGATAACTTTTTGTTTAGCGGGACAATAAGTGAAAATATATCGTATGGAAGTAATGATACTTCAATAGAGGAGATAGAAAATGCTGCTAAAATGGCAAATGCTTATGATTTTATAATGAGTTTTGCAAATGGATTTGATACAGAGGTAGGAGAAAGAGGAACACTTCTATCAGGTGGACAAAAACAAAGATTAGCTATTGCAAGAGCGCTATTAAGAAATCCAAAAATATTAATATTGGACGAAGCTACGTCTGCACTTGATACCGAATCAGAAAGACTCGTACAAGATGCTTTGGATAAGTTGATGCAAAATAGGACGACATTTGTCATAGCACATAGATTATCAACGATATTTCATGCTGATAAGATATTAGTAATGAAAAATGGCGAGATCATTGAAAGTGGAAGACACGAAGAATTACTGGAAAAAGGTGGAGCATACAAAACACTATATGATACACAATTTCACAAGTAAAAGTCATCTTCGGGCGGAGTAAATACTCCCACTGAATTAAGTTTTAGTTTATCTAAGTATTGGTTATTTATAAAAATAAATTTGTAAAAGTTATAAAATTTTGATAGAATATGTCGTAAATTTCATATAGACTGCAGGAGGTGAAAAACTACAAAATAAAAATATATTTTGTAGATAATATTTATGCGTATTATAAAAAGCAATATAATTATAGAAGAGGTAGCAAAACTTTGTGGTGAGGCAAACTATTATCTTGGAGCAGACATAGTAGATTATTATGATGAATTGATCGAAAGGGAAGAATCAGAAAGTGGAAAAGAAGTCCTAAGACAGTTAAAAGAAAATGCTGCTATAGCTAGAAATGAAAAGAAAGCGATTTGTCAAGATACTGGAATGGCAATTGTATTTATAGAACTAGGAGAGCAAGTGTTTGTAGATGGAAATCTCAGTGATGCAGTAAATGAAGGTGTCCGACAAGGTTATGAATCATATTATTTGAGGAAATCAATAGTAAAGGATCCGATATTTCGTGAAAATACAAACGACAATACACCTGCTGTGATACATATAGATATAGTAAAAGGTGATAAATTAAAAATTACAGTGGCTCCAAAGGGTTTTGGAAGCGAAAACATGAGTAGAATCAAAATGTTGCCCCCGGCAGCAGGAGTAGATGGGATAAAAGACTTTGTGTTGGAAACAGTCGAGCTGGCTGGACCAAATCCATGCCCGCCTATAGTTGTAGGTATAGGGATTGGGGGCAACTTCGAATATTCGGCACAAATAGCGAAAAAGGCTCTTTTGCGAAATATAGGACAAAGGAATAGTCAGAAATATTATAATGATTTGGAAAAAGAATTATTGATTCAGATAAACAAGCTGGGAATAGGGCCGCAAGGATATGGAGGCAGAATTACTGCTTTGGATGTATTTATAGAGACATATCCTACCCACATAGCAGGAATGCCGGTGGCAGTAAATATATCTTGTCACGTAAATAGGCACAAAGAGATAACAATATAACTGGAGTTGATATTATGGAATGTATAAAATTGAAAACACCACTTACAAAAGATAAATTAGAAAACTTAAGTATAGGTGACAAGGTGGAAATTAGTGGATACATATATACAGGTCGAGATTTAGCACATAAGAGATTTATAGAAGACTTAGATGCCGGAAAAAGTTTACCCTTTGATTTGGAAGGGAATATAATATATTATGTGGGACCTGCTCCGGCAAGAGATGGAGAA
>CAZDNU010000340.1:0-8802 GCA_964506865.1 uncultured Fusobacteriales bacterium
GATATCTAAAAAATAACAGCATCTATTATGATAGATATGAGGATATTAACTATAATCAAATTGACTTGGATTTTGACTCAGAGTCAAATATAATAGAAGAGGCTAGTGATGGAAGAATAGAATTAGGTATTGAACTAAAGTTTTAGGGGGATACTGAAATGAAATTACAAAATATCTTAAAAATAGGAAATTTAGTTGAAATAGAAGTAGTAGAATCAAGCTCTTATGAAGGAAATTACTTAAGTAAAATAAAGGATATAGATGATAATAAAATATATTTTTCGCTTCCTACTGAAAAAGGCAATATTATACCCCTAAGAAAAGGTGAAAGAGTAAATGTAAATATAGTCCAAAAAGATGGGGTATACTATTTTTATGGCGATATACAGTCACGTGGACTAAAACCATATATGTATTTTACATTAAATTATCCTAAAAAATTAAATAGAATACAAAGAAGAAACTATGTAAGAGTCATGTTGAACTTGATAGTAGACTTTAAAGTCATTTCTGATGGAGAAAACGAAGCAACGCAGGATGCACCTATATATAAAGGTGTGACATTCAATCTAAGTGGTGGTGGAATGATGTTTGCAAGTTCTAAAAACTTAGAAATAGATAGTCTTGTTGAAGTAAACTTTAAGCTAACTAATGGTTTTTTTTGTGAAAAAGTAATAGGAATACTTCGAAGAAAGGATTTTGTGAAAACTCCAAGTGGAGAAAAACTAGGATATGGAATAGAATTTCTTAAGATAGAAGATAAAATACGAGAAAATATTATATCCTATCTTTTTGAATTACAAAGAGATAGAAGAAAAAAAGGTATAGAAATATAAAAATTATAATAAATTTTAAGGAGGATGTAATGAAAAAGTTAAGTTTTGATTACTCAAAAGCAGAAGATTTTTTAAAAAAATATGAAATTGATTTTATGAAAGAGCAGGTAGAAACTGCAGCAAAGATACTAGAAGAAAAAAGTGGACCTGGTAATGATTTTCTTGGTTGGCTTGATTTACCCGAAAATTATGACAAAGATGAGTTTGAAAGAATAAAAAAAGCAGCAGATAAAATAAAAGAAACAGCAGATGTATTACTTGTAGTAGGTATAGGCGGATCTTACTTAGGGGCGAGAGCTGCAATAGAGTTTTTGGGAAATTCATTTTACAATATGATGTATAAAGAAGATAGAAAAGCTCCAGAAATATATTTTGTAGGACAAAACATAAGCTCTACGTATATGACACATTTATTAAAATTAATAGAAGGAAAAGACGTATGTGTAAATATTATTTCAAAATCAGGAACGACTACAGAGCCAGCTATTGCCTTTAGGATCATAAAAGAGCATATAGAAAAAAAATATGGTAAAGATGGAGCAAAAGAAAGAATATTTGCAACTACAGATGCAAATAAAGGAGCTTTGAAACAATTAGCTACAAATGAAGGATATGAGACTTTTGTGGTCCCTGATGATGTAGGTGGAAGATTTTCTGTATTGACGCCAGTAGGATTATTACCAATAGCTGCAGCAGGAATAGACATAGATGATTTGATGCAAGGAGCAAAGGATGCAATGAATGATTATAAAGCACCTTATGCTAAAAATGATTGTTACAAATATGCAGCAGCTCGTAATGCTCTCTTGCGAAAAGGAAAATCAATAGAAATACTTGTAAACTATGAGCCGTCACTTCATTATATAGCTGAATGGTGGAAACAACTTTATGGAGAAAGTGAAGGAAAAGATGGTAAAGGAATCTTCCCTGCAGCGGTAGACTTTACTACAGATTTGCACTCTATGGGACAATACATACAAGATGGACAAAGAATTTTGTTTGAAACAGTATTGAATGTAGAAAAAGCAAGTGAAGAGATAATGATAAAAGAAGATCCTGATAATTTAGATGGCTTAAATTTTGTAGCTGGAAAAACCATGGACTATGTAAATAAAAAAGCATTGGAAGGTACAATGTTAGCTCATACAGATGGTGGCGTACCAAACTTAATGATAAATATACCTGAATCAACTCCATATCATCTTGGATATATGTTTTACTTCTTTGAAAAAGCTTGTGGAATAAGTGGTTATATTTTAGGAGTAAATCCATTTGATCAACCTGGAGTAGAAGCTTATAAAAAAAATATGTTTGGACTACTAGGAAAACCTGGTTTCGAAGAGATAGGAAAAGAATTAGAAAAAAGAATAAAATAGCAAAATAGATAGTGACAGCCACTTTTGTAGCTGTCACTATATTACAAAATGGAGGTGGAAAAATGTTATTGGATAAAGATAACGGTTGGAATAACTATACAAAAGAGGAAAAAAAGTGGGCATTTGAGTTTGCGGATTATTACAAAGCTTTTTTAGATAATTCTAAAACAGAAAGAGAATTTATCAGAAATGCTATAATTTTAGCAGAAAAAAAAGGTTTTCGAAATATAGAAAAAATGGAAAAGTTAAACAAAGGAGATAAAATCTACTATGTAAATAGAGAAAAGAATCTTGCGCTAGCTGTAATAGGAAATAAAGATATAGAAGAGGGAGGAAAATTTATAGTATCACATGTAGATTCTCCAAGATTAGATCTAAAGTCTAATCCTCTTTATGAAGATATGGAGTTGGCTTTTTTTAAAACGCATTATTATGGAGGAATAAAAAAATATCAATGGGTAGCTACACCATTAGCTTTACACGGAAAGATAGCATTGCAAGGAGGGACTAGTATAGACATCACAATAGGAGAAGATGAAAATGATCCTATATTTATGATCTCTGATATTTTACCACATTTATCAAAAAACGTGCAGGATAATCGAAAATCAAGAGAAGTAATAAAAGGAGAAGAGCTAAATATAATAGTAGGCTCGATACCAGGCAAAATAAAAAGTAAAGAAATAAAAGATAAAGTAAAATATGCTGTAATGGAAAAATTAAATAAAAAATATGGTATAAATGAAGAAGATTTTATATCGGCAGAGCTAGAAGTAGTGCCTGCAGGAAGATCGAGAGATCTAGGGTTAGACAGGAGTATGATAGCAGCTTATGGGCAAGATGATAGAATATGCGCATATACATCGCTCATAGCGTTATTAGATATAGCAGAAGAAGAAAAAATTCCAGATCAGACAATAATATGTTATCTAGTAGACAAGGAAGAGATAGGCAGTACGGGATCTACGGGATTGCAGTCAAAATTTATAGAATATTTTATGGGAGATATAATATATAGATTGAAAGAGAATTATAATGAACATATGTTAAAAAAATCTTTATGGAGTAGTAAAGCTATATCTGCAGATGTAAATGCAGCAATAAATCCAGTATTTAAATCCGTACATGATGAAAAAAATGCAGCTAAAGTAGGATATGGGATAGTCCTTACAAAATATACAGGACATGGAGGAAAATATGGAGCGAATGACGCAGATGCAGAATATGTAGCGGAATTAAGAGATATTTTCAACAAAAACCAAATAACATGGCAAACAGGAGCTTTAGGCAAAGTAGATGAAGGTGGAGGTGGAACGGTAGCTAAATTTTTGGCACATTATGGTATACAAACAATAGATGCAGGACCAGCACTTTTATCTATGCATGCTCCTTATGAGATATCTTCAAAACTTGATTTATTTGAAGTATTTAAAGCGTACAAAGCGTTTTATAAAAACTAATTGATATGGTAACAAGTATAAAACTTGTTGCCATATTTTTATATATAATTTGTAGAAAAGATTAGAAAGGAAATTATTAATTTCTTGCATTATATGGAACAATTAAAACTAATATTTTTTAGATATTTAAATATTGTATAGGGATCTAATTACTTATAAAGAAAATATTCCAAGGCTTTAGATAGAAAATAAAGGTATATAAATAGTAACAGCATTCTAAATGCAATGAAAGAACCAATATAAGGGCATGATTATATGAATTTTTTCTTGAAAAAATATAGCATAAGGAGTATAATGGAAGAAAAAATAGGAGGAAAAATGAAAGTATTGTTATATTCTGAAGGAAAAAATCTTTTTAATAAATCTGGAGTTGGTAAAGCATTAGAACATCAAATGAAAGCTTTGGACAGTGTTGGGATAGAGTATACATTAGATGAAAATGATAAATATGACATAGCGCATATAAACACAATAGGCCATAAATCATCTAAAGTATTAAAAAAATCTAAAAAAAAAAACATACCTGTGATTTACCATACACATACTACTTTTGAAGATTTTAGAAATAGTTTTACACTTAGTAATTTTATAGCACCGGTAATAAAAAGAAGAGTAAGTAAATTATATAAAGCAGCTGATTTTCTTATATCACCTAGCAAATATACTAAAAGCCTTATAAAAAGTTATGGTATTAATAAAGAAATAAAAGTAATATCTAACGGTGTAGATACTAAAAAGTTTACAAAAAATAGCAAATTAGCAGAAAAATTTAAAAAAGAATATAAAATAGAAAAACCTTTGATAATATGTGTAGGATTACCATTTATGAGAAAAGGGATATTTGAATTTTGTGAATTAGCAGAAGAATTACCGGAGTATGAATTTATATGGTTTGGAGCAAAAATAACATCTATATTACCAGCAAAAGTAAGGAATTTGATAAATAATCCACCTAAAAATGTCAGTTTTCCAGGTTTTGTTCCAGAAGAGACTATATTAGGAGCGTATTCAGCAGCAAACATCTTTTTGTTTATGAGCTATGAGGAAAATGAAGGAATAGCGGTTTTAGAGGCTTTATCTATGGAATGTCCTGTTTTGATTAGGGATATACCTGTATATAAAGATTGGTTGATCGATGGGGAACATTGCATGAAAGCAAATAACAATGATGAGTTTAAAGGGAATATTGCAAATATAAAAAATGTTGAAAAATTAATAGAAAATGCAAAGAACGTGGCTAAAGAAAGAGATCTTGAATTTGTGGGAAAACAGTTAGAAGGAATATACAAAACAGTATTGGAAAAGGTTGGTGTATAAATGTTAACGAAACGAATTATACCGTGTTTGGATGTAAAAGAAGGAAGAGTTGTTAAAGGAGTAAATTTCTTAGAACTAAGAGATGCAGGAGATCCTGTAGAGATAGCTAAGATATATGATAAAGAAGGAGCTGATGAGCTTGTATTTTTAGATATAACTGCATCTTCTGATAAAAGAAAGACTGTAGTAAAAATGGTAGAAAAAGTAGCAGAAACAATTTTTATTCCATTTACAGTAGGCGGAGGTATAGGAAGTGTAGAAGATATAAAAGCCATAATAAGGGCTGGAGCGGATAAAGTATCTATAAATACAGCTGCAGTAAAAAATCCTGATTTGATTACAAAAGGCGCAAAAATATTTGGAAATCAGTGTATAGTTGTAGCGATAGATGTAAAGTACAACGGAGAATTTTGGGAAGTATTTTTACATGGGGGACGAACGCCTACAGGCATTAATGGGTTGGAATGGGCAAAAGAAGCTGAAAAAAAAGGAGCTGGCGAAATACTTTTGACATCAATGGATAAAGACGGCACAAAAGATGGTTATGATGTAAAAATAACTAAACTGATTTCGGAAGCAGTAAACATACCTGTAATAGCATCTGGAGGAGCTGGAAACCTAGAACACTTATATGATGGTTTTGAAAAAGGTAAGGCTGATGCAGTACTAGCTGCATCTATTTTTCATTTTAAAGAATATAGAATACAAGAAGCTAAAGAATACTTGAAAGAAAAGGGAATTATAGTGCGAATATAAAATAATAGGAGGTGAAAGAGGTAGAATTTACAGAATTCTCCTCTAAAAATGATAGATATAAATGAATTGAAATTTAATAGCGATAATTTAATACCGGCAATAGTACAGGATTATAAAGACAATGAAGTATTAATGTTAGCATATATGAATAAAGAATCAATAGAAAAAACACTTGAAACAGGGCAAGCTACTTATTTTAGCAGAAGTAGACAAAAGTTATGGAAAAAAGGTGAAACTTCAGGTCATATACAAAATGTAAAAGAGATATTTTATGATTGTGATGCTGATACTTTGCTTTTGAAAGTAGAGCAAGTAGGAGATATAGCATGTCATACTGGAGCGAGATCGTGTTTTTATAGTAAATTAAAGGAATTTGAAAAAGTAGAGAGCAATATAGATGTACTTGAAAAGCTATATTCAACTATAATAGAGAGAAAAGAAAAACCTATAAATGGATCATATACAAGTTACTTATTTGAAAAAGGGATAGATAAGATATTAAAAAAAGTAGGAGAAGAGTGTGCGGAAGTAATTATTGGAGCCAAAAATGATAGTGGCGAAGTAATATACGAGGTATCTGACTTATTTTATCACTTATTAGTTTTGATGGCTGAAATGGACATAACACCTAAAGATATAAAAAACGAATTAATAAGTAGAGAAAATAAAAAGCATGAAAAAGATTATAGTACAAAAAAATAAATTTGAAGGGAGACAAGCCTAATATGAAAGTGTCGATAATAGGAGCCTCAGGCTATACTGGAGTAGAGCTTGTAAGATTGCTTTTGAATCATAAAGAAGTGGAAATAGATAAAGTAATATCAAATACGTACAAGGGGAACAAGTTTTCTGAGCTTTTTCCAAATCTAAGAGGAATATTTGAAAAAGAATTTATAGGAACTCAAAATTTGGAAAAAGAATTAGAAGATACAGAATGTGTATTTTTAGCGGTACCTCATAAAGCAGCGATGTCTTATGTTCCTGACTTGATAAAAGCAGGTAAAAAAGTAATAGATTTAAGTGCTGATTTTAGACTTAGTGATAAAGATGTATATGAAAAATGGTATAAAGAAAAACATATAGCGTTAGATGAATTGCAAGAAGCTGTATATGGATTGCCGGAACTATATAGAGAAGATATAAAAAAATCTAGATTAATTGCAAATCCAGGGTGTTATCCAACTACGGTAATTTTAGGTTTAGCTCCTTTATTAAAAGAAGATCTAATAGAGAAAGAGATGATTATTGCTGACTCTAAATCCGGGGTATCAGGAGCAGGTAAAAAGGCCAATGCAAATACTCATTTTTCAGAGACAAATGAAAATTTTAAGGCTTATGGAGTTACAAATCATAGACATACCCCGGAGATAGAAGAGCAAATATCTAAAATTGCAGGTGAAAATATAATTATAAACTTCACACCTCATTTGGTTCCAATGACTAGAGGCATGCTAAGTACTATATATACAAATCTAAAAACTAATAAAACAGAAGAAGAATTATTGGAAGTATACAAAAATTTTTATAAAGAGGAAAAATTTGTAAGAATAATAGAAGATGGAAAAGTGGAAACTAAATATGTAAGAGGTACAAATTATATTGACATAAGTATAAAATTGGACCCAAGAACAAATAGAGTTATAATAATGTCAGCTATAGATAATGTAACAAAGGGAGCTTCTGGTCAAGCGATACAAAATTTCAATATTATGTACAACTTTCAAGAAACAGAAGGCTTAAACCTAATAAGTTATATACCGTAATAGCAAAAAGGGGGAATAAGCTTGATAAAAAAACATATAGATGAAAAAATACCTCTTGGAAACAAAAAAATAGAAAAAGCTATTGAATGGCTAAAAGAAAATAAAGAGAGTGAAGATGGTGTATATGAAATAGAAGGCAAAATAGTATATGCTATAGTTCAAAGTTATAATACTCGAAACAAGGATAATGTAAAATGGGAAGCACACAGAAAGTATATTGATATACAATTTATCCTAAAAGGGACAGAAAAAATAGGAATATCTAACATAGAAAAAATGAAAGCTAATGAGCAATATCAAGAGGAAAAGGATATACAGTTTTTTGATGGCGAAGGAGAATATTACGATATAAAAAAAGGAGAATATATGATTATTTATCCAGATGATATACATATGCCATCAATAGGAAATGGAAATTTTGTAAAAAAAATAGTAGTAAAAGTAAGCGTATAACTATGTAGGAGGTAAAATAAATGAATATATTAGAGGGAAAACTTTTAGGGCAAGGAATAAAATTAGGAATTGTAGTTTCAAGATTTAATGAATTTATAACGTCTAAATTACTTGGAGGAGCAATAGATACTCTAAAAAGACATGGAGTAGAAGAAAAAGATATAGAAGTAGCGTGGTCACCAGGAGCATTTGAGATACCTTTGGTAGCTCAAAAAATGGCAGAATCTACAAAATATCATGCAATTATAACTCTAGGAGCTGTGATTAAAGGTTCTACTCCTCATTTTGATTATGTATCGGCTGAAGTATCAAAAGGAGTTGCAAGTGTATCACTATCTACAGGAGTACCGGTGATATTTGGAGTATTGACAACTGATACAATAGAGCAAGCTATAGAAAGAGCAGGAACAAAAGCAGGAAACAAAGGTTCGGATGCAGCAGCCACAGCTATAGAAATGGTAAATCTATTGAAAGAAATATAGATAGGAGAGTGAAAAATGCACTTAAATCTAATTATTTTAAAAAATGGAGAAAAATATAAAAAAATAGAGATGCAAAAGTTACACGGAGATGTATATATATATAAATGGAGCAAACTAGAAGAAGAGGGTGCTTATAGTTTTAAAGTGCAAAGCAGTGGTGGATGTCATAATATATCTTTTTCACATACAGCTCCTTTTTCAAAACACTTTGAAGCTAGCATGGTAGATTCGGCAGCAGCAAAACCAATTGCAGGATTTAGAAAAAATGATGACATACTAATAACTTGTGTATTGCACGAAAAAAAGTTTTATCTAAAAAGAATGCAGTTTACTAGATTTAAAGTAGATTTATCAAAGTA
>CAZDNU010000341.1:0-8885 GCA_964506865.1 uncultured Fusobacteriales bacterium
AAAAGTACAATCTTTTTCAAAAAATTGACAAAATCAAAAAAATAGATTATAATAATTAAAAGGAAACAATAAAAATGTTCTGACAAAAAAAAGGGAAAATCCTAAGAATGTAGAATATAAAAATATATATAAAAATGATTAAAATAATATTGCAAAGAAGGTGGAAATAATGAAAATCGGAACTTATTATTTAGATAATGGAAAATGTAAGTTTGTAGTATGGGCTCCCCTTTTGACCAAAGTAGACTTAGAGCTTTTGGGAGATGGAGAGCAAATAGTTGAAATGAAAAAAGATGAGGAAGGTTATTGGACTGTAGAACTTGAAAATATAGATGAAGGACAAGAATATCTTTTTCGATTAAACGAAGGTGAAAGTTTTCCGGATCCTGCATCAAGATTTCAAGCAAAAGGCGTGCATGGGGCATCGCAGGTAATTGATATAAAACCAGCAGACTTAGGAGACTGGCAAGGACGAAATCTAAAAGAAAGTATAATATATGAGCTTCATGTAGGTACATTTAGCAAAGAAGGTACTTTTGATGGAGTGATAAATAAAATAAAATATTTAAAAGACTTGGGTATAAATACAATAGAGTTAATGCCTTTGGCACAGTGTCCAGGAGAAAAAAATTGGGGTTATGATGGAGTATATCCATTTGCAGTACAAAGCAATTATGGTGGACCTAAAAAGCTTCAAGAACTAATAAAGAAGTGTCATGAAAATGACATAGCTGTTATAATTGATGTTGTATACAATCATTTTGGGCCGGAGGGAAATTATTTTTGGCAATATGGACCGTATTTTAATCATAACTATAATACACCATGGGGCGATGCTATAAATTATGATGCGGAATATAGTTATGGTGTAAGAAATTATTTTTTGGAAAATGTAAAATACTGGTTACAAGATATGAAAGCAGATGGCTTGAGATTGGATGCAATACACGCTATATATGACAAAAGCGCAATCAATATTTTATCAGAAATAGCTACTATTAAAAATAAAATAGAAAAAGATGAAAAAAGAGAAATAATGATCATAGCTGAGAGTGACTTAAATGACGTAAAGGTAATTAGCGGGAAATCAAAATTTGGTACGGGGCTAGATGCGCAGTGGTGTGATGATTTTCATCATGCGTTGCATACATTTTTGACAGGAGAAAACAAAGGTTACTATGAAGATTATGGAACTTTTGAAGATATAGAAAAAACCTATAAAGAAGGATTTGTATATTCAAATAAATTTTCGAAACACAGAAAAAAATATGTAGGAAATAACTCTAAAGGTGTAAAAGTAGAAAAATTGGTAGTGTGTATACAAAATCATGATCAGACAGGAAATAGACTTTTAGGAGAGAGGATCAGCAACTTAGTTGATTTTGAAAAACAAAAGCTAGCAGCAGCAGCTGTCTTACTTTCACCGTATACCCCTATGTTGTTTATGGGAGAAGAGTATGGAGAAAAAAATCCATTTATGTTTTTTAGTGATTATGGAGATGAAAAGCTCATAGAAGGAGTAAAAAAGGGAAGACAAGAAGAATTTAAATATTTTGGCTGGAAAGAAGACTTCATAGATCCACAAGCAGATGAGACATATGAAAAATCAAAATTATCTTGGGATATTGACCAAAACAAAGAGCTACACAAATTATATAAAAAATTAATAGAAGTAAGAAAAGAAGAACAATTTGACAAGAGAAGTAGAAAAAATATGAAAATAAAAATATATGAAGATGAAAAAGTCATATGTATAAAGTATGATAATCATAAGAAAAGCATATTTACAGTGTTGAATTTTTCAAATAATGATGCAACGCTGAAAAATATAGTTCCTGAAGGTAAGTGGGAAAAAATAATTGATTCGGCTGAAAAAGTATGGGGGGGCGAATCAACTGTATTACCAAAAGTTTTATCAGGAAAAGTAAGGGTAACAGTAAGAAAAAATAGTTTTATTGTATATAAACATATAAAGAAAAATCTTTTTGGAAGAAAATTATAGGAGGGAAAATGCAATGGATATACCAAAGTCAATATATAGGCTACAATTTGGGCCAAGCTTTACATTTAAAGATGCAGAAAAGATAGTGCCGTATTTAGCAAAATTGGGGATCGATGCAATATATGCATCACCAATATTAAAACCGGCCAGTGGGAGTACTCATGGTTATGATGTAGTAGATCCGACTAGATTAAATCCTGATTTGGGAACGGATGAAGATTTTGATAGGCTTACAAAGCTAGTACAAGATCATGAAATGGGATGGGTGCAAGATATAGTGCCAAATCATATGGCTTATCACAGTGAAAATAAAATGTTAATGGATGTATTTGAAAAAGGCGTAAATTCGGTGTATTACAATACTTTTGATATAAATTGGGATAATAATTATGCCGGCTTAAAGGGCAAAGTATTAGCTCCGTTTTTAGGCGGATTTTATAATGAAGTACTGGAAAATGGCGAGATATATGTAAAGTA
The DNA here is from genome assembly GCA_964506865.1 of uncultured Fusobacteriales bacterium. Taxonomy (GTDB): domain Bacteria; phylum Fusobacteriota; class Fusobacteriia; order Fusobacteriales; family JAAYPW01; genus CAZDNU01. The sequence goes on from CAZDNU010000341.1 coordinate 2,480, forward strand.
TACAGAGAGTGGCTTTACTATAAACTATTATGGAATATGTTTTCCGTTGAAAATAGAAACATATTCGGAGATACTAAAACATCGATTAGATGAACTAGAAAAAAAACTGGGAAAAGAAAATTCTGACTATATAAAATATCTTGGAATCCTTTATGTACTGGAAAATATAAAAGAGCTAGAATATGATGTAGAAAAATATGGAACGCAAATACACTTTGTAAAGAAAATGATATGGGAACTATATAATAAAAATGAAGAGATACAAACGTTTATTGTAGACAATATAAATATATTTAATGGATTAAAAGGAAATGTAGATAGCTTTGACTTACTAGATAACTTATTAGGCAAGCAAAACTTTAGATTATCGTTTTGGAAAGTAGGAACAGAAGAGATAAATTATAGAAGATTTTTCTATGTAAACGATCTTATATCGCTTCGAATAGAAGATGAAAAGGTATTTGAGGATACCCACCAGCTTATATTTAAGTTTTTGGATGAAGAGAAGATAACAGGGATTCGACTTGATCATATAGATGGTCTGTATGACCCTACAGAATATCTACAAAGACTAAAGAAACGTATTGGAGATAAATATATAGTTGTAGAAAAAATACTTGAAGTAGAAGGTGGAGAAGAATTGCCTGCGTTTTGGCCTGTGCAAGGAAGTACGGGATATGACTTTATGAATGCTCTAAATGGTGTACTTTGTAAAAAAGATAATAAAAGCAAGTTTGAAGAAGTATATAGAAAGTTTGTAAAAATGCCAATAAATTATTTTGAACTTGTATATCAAAAGAAAAAGTTGATAATAGAAAAACATATGACTGGAGATATTGATAATCTGGCAAATTATATGAAAAGAATAACAGGAAACTACAGATATGGAAATGATGTAACAATGCATGGACTAAAACGGACATTAATAGAAATAATAGCGTTTTTTGAAACGTACAGAACATATATAAGTCACGAGATATTTAGTGATAATGCAAGAGAATTTATAAAAACATCTATCATAAAAGCTAGAAAGAGAAATCCTGATTTAGCTTTGGAATTAGATTTGTTTGAATGGTTTTTCTTTATAAAACATGGTACATATATCAATGAAGATGAGAAAAAAGAGTGGATAAAATTTATTATGAGATTTCAACAATTTACAGGACCTGTAATGGCAAAAGGTATAGAAGATACTGCTTTTTACATATACAATAAGTTGACATCGCTAAATGAAGTAGGTGGAAATCCTGAAAAATTTGGTGTGGATGCACACGAGTTTCATGATTTTATAGAAAATAAAACAACAGTATGGCCGTATTCAATAAATTCTACTTCTACTCATGATGTAAAAAGAGGCGAAGATGTACGTGCAAGAATAAATGTGCTGTCAGAAATACCTGATGAGTGGGATGCGAAATTAAAAAAATGGAGTAGTATAAATGAAAAAGAAAGACTAAACGGTATACTGGTACCGACTAGAAATGATGAGTATTTTTACTATCAGACATTGATAGGAACGATGCCATTTGAAGGAGTCAGTCCTGATTATAAAGAAAGAATAAAAAATTATATTGAAAAAGCTATAAGAGAAGCAAAAATACATACAGAATGGCTAAAACCAGATACATATTACGAAGAAGCCTATCTTGAATTTATTGATAAGACTCTTGAAGATAGAGAAGATAATGAGTTTTTAAAAGACTTTATAAAATTTCAAAAAAAAGTAGCAAATATAGCTGTATTTAATTCTACTTCTCAGTTAATAGTAAAATTGAATACACCGGGAGTAAGTGATTTTTATCAAGGAACAGAATTGTGGGAGCTCAGTCTAGTGGATCCTGATAATAGACGTAGTGTAGACTTTGAATTAAGAAAAAAATATCTAAACGAGATACTAAAAACAAAATCTAAAGACACTTTATTTCAAAGATTAACAAAACATAAAGAAGATGGAAAAATTAAATTATACATAATGAAAGAGATACTAGACTTAAAAAAAGAAAAAAGCATGTTATACCAAAAAGGAAACTATACTCCGTTGGAAGTAAAAGGGAAATATCGAGACAATGTAATGGCTTTTGCTAGAACATATAGAGATGAATGGGTAGTAGTAGTAGTACCTAGATTTACATCAGAACTTAGCAAAACCAGTCAAATGCCAGTAGGAGAAAAAATATGGGGAAATACTTATATAGAGCTTCCTGAAAATATTGGAGGAAAGAGTATAGATGCGGTCAGCAAAACTGAATTGGAATTTAATCAAAAAGTACTAATAAGTGATATTTTTGGAAAATACCCAGGAGCAGTCTTTACCAACACTAAAAACTAAATGAGATTAGCAGGACCGAGAGTACATGTATCAGATAAAACTAAAATAGAAAGGTGGTGAAGTCTGTTATCAAAGGACATAAAATATAAGCAATAAATATTAGACGAAACCACATAAAGAATATCAAAGTAGAAGTTATATTTATTCAGTTTGATTAAAAACATAAACTTGAACTTAATTTGTTTGTTTTTCACTGAATTGTATTTGTACTTTTCTTTTAGGAGTATTAACTTCAACGACTTAGATAAATTGACTGATACTTTGATTATAAATTTCTAATTAAATGAAAAAACATTTAATAAAAAATTTAATTTATATTTATACAAAAGTCTTTGGTAACGGGAATTACATGATAAATGAAAAAGATAAAAAAATAATAGAAGGATTATGGAAAAAGATATATAAAAAAAGATATGATTATAAGTTAGATGAATTGTTTGACATAATAAAAGATATGAAGGAGAATTATAAAAAAAGAGAAGATGAGGAAAAAGAATGGTATAAAAATGCAGTTATTTACTCGCTGTATGTTGATTTTTTTTCATCAGACTTCAAAGGTTTAACAGAAAGATTGGAATACTTGAGTTATCTTGGTATAAATACCATATGGATACTTCCTATACTTGACTCTCCAATGAAAGATCAAGGATTTGATATCCGAGATTACTATAAAGTGCGAAAAGAATTAGGTGGGACGGATCAGTTTCTAGCCTTTGTGGAGAAAGCACATGAAATGGGAATAAAGGTAATATTTGATTTGGCAGTAAATCACACTTCAAGTGAGCACATGTGGTTTCAAGATGCAAGAGAAAACAAGTATTCGCCATATAGAGATTACTATATTTGGGAAGATGATGACAAAAAATATGCTAAAGCACGACTACTATTTAAAGGGATAGTGGATAGTAATTGGTCATATAATCCACAGACATCTGATTACTATTTCCATAGATTTTACTTTTTCCAACCAGATTTAAATTATAAAAATCCAAATGTACTATTGGAAATGATAAAAATACTTTTATTTTGGCGAGATAAGGGAATAGATGGATTTCGACTGGATGCCATACCATTTTTATGGAAAAAAGAAGATACTTTATGTGAAAATTTAAAAGAAACTCATCATATAATAAAGCTTTTTAGAGCTGTTTTGGATTCCATAGATGAGTATAGTTTTTTAATTGCTGAAGCCAATCTAAAGCCAAAAAGAGTTGTAGAGTACTTTGGTGATGGAGACGAATGCCATGCAGCATACCATTTTCCAATAATGACAAAATTTTATCTTGCGTTAGCAGAATCAAATTACACACATATAGAGAAGACGTTATCTGAACAAACAACACCAAATATACCTGAAAATTGTAACTGGATAACTTTTTTAAGGTGTCATGATGAACTTACATTAGAATTTGTGACTCCAAAGGAAAGAGAAAAAATAAACAACTATTATCTAAAAGATATGCAGTGGAAGTTTAGAGAAGGTGAAGGAATATCATCAAGAATGTATAGTTTATTTGAAGGAAATATCAAAAAAATACTATTAATGTATTCATTGTTGTTTGGTTTAGAAGGAAGCCCTATAATATATTATGGGGATGAGCTTGGTATGGATAATGATATACAGCATTTTTATGAAGCTTTACTAAGTACAGGCTATACAGATAGTAGATTTTTAAATAGAGGCTTTGTGAGATGGGATTTAGTAGAAACTGCTCTAAAGGATAAAGATAGTCATTCTCATAGATTATTTTATGGTATTCGAAAGATGATAACGATAAGAAAAAAATATAGTGAATATTTTGTAAAAAAACACGAGCTAATAAAAACTAGAGATAAGAGTATATATATACTTAAAAGAGAGAAAAACAACAAAACATTTTATATCTTAAATAATCTTTCTGATAAAGAAAAGAAAGTAGAGATGGAAATAAGAGGTAGAAATTTAATAAATAATGAAAAAATAGATGGTGAAGTATTATTGCAGCCATATGAATATGTGTGGATATTATCTCGAAATGCAAGTAGTACTGGAGGTAAAGATGAAAAATAAAGTAGTAATAGTTGGCGGCGGAGCTGGTGGGATGGTGGCTGCTACCCAATTAAAAAAGCAGTCTCCAGATACAGAAATATTTGTCTTTGAAAAAACAGATATTGTAGCTTGGGCTGGTTGTCCTACACCTTATTATATAGCTGATGAAGTACCATATACATCTGTAGTACATTATGATGCAGAATATTTTAGAAAAAACCGAGATATCAAAGTATACTCAAAGCACAATGTAGAAAAAATAGACTTTGAAAAAAAAATTTTAACAGTAAAAGGTGATAGTATAGATGGTGAATTTACATATGATAAACTGATTCTAAGTCTAGGAGGCGAGGGCTTTATACCTAATATAAAAGGATATCCCAATAACAGTGATGGTGTATTTCGACTGAGTCATGCTACAGATGCTATAAAAATCAAAAAGTATATAGATGAAAAGAAACCCCAAAAAGCTTTAGTCATAGGTACTGGCTTAATAGGAATAGAGATGATGGAGACATTTTCTAAGTTGGGAATGAAAGTAAGTGGCATAGAAAAAATGGATGTCATATTCCCATATCTAAATCACAAGATGAGAAGTGATATTTTAGAAAAGATGAATGAAAAAAATATAGAATTACGTACCTCAACATATGTAAAAGAGATAAAAAAAGTAAATGACAAAAAAATAGCTGTACTATATGATAATACTGAGCTAGAATTTGATATTTTGCTAATAAGTATAGGAATACGTCCAAATACTAAATTGATTGAAAACAGTATAAATGAAAAAGAGCTTGAAGTAAATGAATATATGCAGACGCAATATAAAGATGTATATGCAATTGGAGATATGATAAAAGTACCACATTTGCTGAAAAAAGAAAAAGTATATGCTCCTCTAGGTGATATAGCAAATAAACAAGCTGTAATTGCCGTAAAAAATATTTTAGGACAAAAGGTAAAATATAAAGGAGTGATAGGCACTGGAAGCACATCTTTTTTCGATATACGAATAGCAAAGACGGGTCTGACACTAGAAGAAGCTTTGACTGAAGGTTACAAGGCGAAAACTTTATTTGTAAAAGCATATACCAAGATTTCTGGATTTGGCATAGATGGAAATAAATGTGAGATAGTCTATGATGAAGAGGAAGAAATAATATTAGGTGCAGTTATGACGGGTAGTGAAGCAGTAGCTCAATTTATTGACCAATTTGCAATAGCAATCACCTATAAAATAAACATAAAAGAGATGTTTGATGTGGATTATGCATATTCACCAACAAATTCTACTGTATGGAATCCATTCTTGATGTTGTATCGAAAATTGAAATAAGATAAAGGTGACAGGCACCAAAAAAGGTGCTTGTCATTTATTTTTTTGGGAAAAAATCATTTTAACAGCAATAATATAGTAAAAAAAGATGTAGGGAGTTAAGATGTACTATATAAATGAATGGTTTAGGTTGGAAAAAGTTGGGCTGAAAAAAAGTATAATAGCAAATTTGATAAGGCACTTTAATACATATGAAAAAATGATACATAGTGATGTGAATTATCTGAAAAGTCTTAACATAAGTGATGAAGTATTGAAAAAGATAGATAAAAGTAAAGAAATAAATCTTGATAAAGAGCAAAGCATACTTATAAAACTAGGTATAAGAGTATTGTGTGTGACAGATGAAAAGTATCCATTTTTGTTAAAAAATATAAGTAATCCACCATTATTTTTGTATGTAAAAGGTAATGGGGAATTTACAGAAAAATCTATTGCGGTGGTTGGTACTAGAAAGTCTACTAGATATGGGAGAGCATGTACTGAAAAGATAGTAAGTGGCTTGGTAGAACATGATGTAACGGTTATAAGTGGAATGGCCTTGGGAATAGATTCAATAGCGCACAAACAGGTTATCCAAAAAAATGGAAAAACAATAGGAGTCTTAGCATGTGGGCTGGCTGTGGATTACCCAAAAGAGAATAGAAGTCTTAAAGAAAAAATACTAGAAAAGGGGCTTATGGTATCAGAGTACCCACCAGATACTCAACCA
>CAZDNU010000342.1:0-10013 GCA_964506865.1 uncultured Fusobacteriales bacterium
ATGAAAGAACATTGAGATGTGTATTTAGAGCATGTGACATGAGAAAGATAGTATTTGAAGGACAAAAGGAAAGATTAAGTTGTAATTTAAAAAAATGTGACTTAAGAAATTCTGATCTAAGCGGAGGAAGGATAGCTCTAAATCTTTTAATAGAGGATAACTTTGTAAAAGCCAAACTAAATAACATGAACCTTGAAGAATTACAAGAAATATGGGAATCGGATTTTAAATGGAGCAGCTTTATAGGTACATCTTTAGGAGAAATGGAGATAAAGAGAAGTGATTTTACATTAGTAAATTTATCAAAAATAAAGGAAAAGAAGAATATAAAGTTAGTAGAAAACAACTTGACGTATACTAACTTATCTGGATTTGACTTTACAGAAGTCATGTGTATTTATGAAAATATACTTGTATTTACTGATATGTCTAATTGTGATTTTTGGCGTGGAGACTTTAGAGATAGTCAAGTAGTAAAACCAATACTTAAAGGAGCTAAACTAAAAAAAGCAAAATTTTATGAAAGTCAAATGGAGTATGTGGAATTATCAAATATACAAAAAGAGGAAATCATAATAAAGCCTGATGAAGTTGATGATGCCAATGGCTAATGCGGTAACAGGAGCAGCGACATATAGTAGTGTGGTACAAGCGATAAATAAGGTTGTAATAGAGAGTAAATTGTTAAATAAGAAAAATGATGAAATATTAAAGAATATGATGGGAAAATTAGATGAAATAACTTTAAATAATGAATTAAGTCAAGAAATAGAAGCAAAAACAAGTGATATAAAAAAGGATATAAATAGAATAAAAAACAATTTAAAAGACGCAATAGAAGATGAAGATGAAAAAGCAAAGCAAAAATTTGAAGAGAAACTAGCGAAAGAGCAGGAAAAATTAGATAATACTTTAAAAGAGGAATTGGGAAAAAAATCTAATACTGAACTAAGCGAGGAAGAAAAAGAGATATTAGGTGCTTTGAATACCAAGAAAGAACTAGAGGCATCAAAAGATAAAAAAATGAATACTATTCTTACAAATAAAATGAGAGAGATATATGAAAAAGAGGAATTGTGTCCGTATTGTCATAATAAAAATGAAAACTGTGGCTTTAAAGCTCATGTGAAAGAAAATGCACCTAAAACAGATACGAAAGGGAATCCGTTAAGTGAAGAGGAACGTATGAAATCAGTATATGCAGAGGAAAAGAGAGGAAAACATAAAGGGCAGGATAAAGAAGGAAAAGAATTAATAAGTAATGTAAAAGAGAAACTTAAAGGTGAAAAAATGGAATTGAATGTAGACGAGAAGAGAGTTCAATTTGATATAGGTGAAAATATGGCCTATGAAGATCATCATTTGGCGTCCATATCAGCTTATAATGATACAACAGGTGTGGCGGTAGCAGGGAAAACTTCGGGATATGATATAAATTTAAATTATCCAAAAGAGGAAAAACCTTCAAATATAGTAAGCTGTGTATCAGTATCTTCGGGAGAGCTGGTAGGCTATGATGAGAATGGGAAGAAAATAAAAGATTTGTACTTTGAATCAGCGAAAAAAAAGAAAATAGAAGGAGCGGTACTTTTAAATGAGGAACATAAACAGCAAGTTTTTTCTAGAGTAGCAGAAGAGTTGGAAAAAGAGATGAAATCTGAAAATAGTGAAGAAAGCCTGGGACATACAAAATATCCTCATAAGGGACCTCATAAAGTAAGAGGGGTAGATAGGAATGAAGATATAAACAATAAACTTGAATCTATGGGATTAAATGAAAAATTAAAAGAGGAGAAGCTAACTTACGAAGAGGCAGTAACAATAGAGATGGGGGCAATACAGGAAAAAATATATAAAGACATGGCAGCAGGAAAATATAGATGTGGAAATATGGAGCAAGCTAATAAGCAATTTAATGAGGAAATGTCAGTTGCGATAAATAATTCAAAAGCAAATTTAGCATATTTAAGTAAGTATGGCGAACAGATTGAGAAGACGTCGCAAGACAGAAAATAAAAAATAAACCAGAGGGTCAGCCCCCTGTGGATAGGAGGATAAAATGAAATATTATGTAATTGAAGAAGATATGGAATCACCAAATAAGGTATTTATTGGAAATATTATACTTTCAGAATCAGAAAACATGGGAATGGTAATGGGGATAAAAGATCTGATTCCTGATACAGAGTTAAAAATACCTTTAAAATTTGTTAGAGATATGGAAAAATGGTCAGACTTTTTAAATGTAAAATATCCACTTATATCAAATAAACTAAAAAACATAATCGAAGAAGAAATAGAGGATAAATTATTTTATAGAAAGGTTTATTTGAATTATAAAGAGTTTGAAAATGAGTATTATTATGTGATAGCTCCTAAAATTGACTGTATAGATTTTACTAAGGGAGGCTGTGAGTTAGATGATGATACCGTAGGAGGAGTTAGATTTGAAAATGGATTTACAGTAAATGAAAGCAAGTTAGATGGTTTGGAAATATTTAAAGTAAATGGACTAACAAATAGAAAATTGGTAATAAGTGAAAATCTAAAGAAAATCTTTGATGATAATGAAATTAAGGGAATCAAATACATAGATACCAAAGAATATAAAGAATAAATTATAAAAAAAGAGTAGAGATTGAATTGTCAGACTTCTTTGGAAAGGGAGGGAAAATAAATTAATGGATACAGAAGAACTATTTGCCCGAGCAGATAAATTAGTAGCAGATATGAAAAAGCGAGATAGAAAAAGATTTGAAGCAATGAGATTAAAGGAAAGTTTCAAAAGAGAAAAACTAACTTATGAAGAATTAGTAAGAATAGAGATGGGAAGAGTACAGGAAAAAATATATAGGGGAATCTTAAACGGAAAATATAGATACAGTGATATGAAAAAATCGAATGAGAAATTTAATGAAAAGATGGAGCAGGTAATAGTCAAAGCAAAACAAAATTTAGCCTAATTAAGTAAGTATGGTGAGAATTTAGTTAAAGATTCCAAGCTTTGAAATATCGAAAGACCTAAAATATAATCTGGGAATATCAAAAAAGAGAATCTAATAATATTGGAGGGACACTTTAAATAAAATGGAAAAAATGTACTCATATAAAATATATAAAAAAGGGAAAAAAAGAAAAAAAAGGCGCTATACTCGTGAAGAGTTGTTGGAGATGACAACTTATCAGCTAAAAAACATATGTTTTGATGAAAAGATAATAAAAGGCTTGGAATCAACTTTGGATAGAGAAAAGTTGATATCAACAATATTAAAATATCGTGGAGTAGAAGAATCACTGCTGATAGATGATTTTAGTAAAGAGGGATTTGGGCGTATTCAAAATATCTTAGATGATAATTTAAATTTAAGTCTTGATTCTTCAGAGATTAGGATACCGGCTAAAATTACAATATATCATGAGATAGGTATAGACAAAGAGGATATGTACAAAGTGATGAGCAATGAAGATTTAGGAGAATCAAACGTATTTCTGATAAATGGAAAAAATTATCTATGTGGAATATTTAATATAATCAAAGAGACAGCAAATAAAAATAGTTACTATTTGAAAGCAAAAGCAGAAAATCTAGCAATAGCAGACCTAAAGAATAAAAATTATAAACTTCTATTCTTTAAAAAACAAGAATCGGAATATCTATACAAATCATACTATTCAAAAAAAATATTACCTCCGCAAAAGTTGGAATGTTACAGCGTTGATATTATTGATTTGGAAATTAGAAACTTAGAAGAGAGTAAGTCTATACTGTGTATTGATTTTGGGACAACCAATACTACAGCAGGAGCATACTTAGATAGAAATTATGTATCGGAGATATGTCATAATGACACGTTGAACAATCGAATTCTCTTAAATGATATAAATTATGTAAAGTATTTGGATAATACAGATAAACAGGAAAAGTGGATCGAGATAGTTCCAACTACAGTAGTAGTGCAAAATTGCAGAGACAAAAGCAACATCAGCTATATGTTTGGTTATGATGCCAAAAAGTATCTACAAAAAAATGATTATGCAATACGTTCCAGTGTATTTCAAGGTATAAAAAGATGGGTAAATAATTACAATGAGGAAATAGAGATATATGATGAACGAGGTAATGCGGCTAGAGTAAAAAAGGGAGAAATTATTCGTGCCTATATAAAATATATTATAAATTCTGCAGAACATCAATTTAAATGCAAATTCAAAAATATTCATATATCGAGTCCGGTAAAACTAAAATCAAAATATATAGAAATGTTTCAAAATATAATATATGACTATAACGTAGAAGCAGAAGATGTACTTGATGAAGGAATATCAGTTTTGTATAACACAATAGCAAATCAAATAGAAAAACGAAAATTTTATGATGGTGAAGAGTATAAAGCTCTGGTAATAGACTGCGGAGGAGGAACGACGGATTTGTCATCTTGTTCGTTTAAAATAGAAGAGGGAGACATATCATATAAAGTAGATATATCGACTACTTTTGAAAATGGGGATACCAATTTTGGTGGTAACAATATTACGTTTCGAATAATGCAATTTATGAAAATAATATTTGCAAATCATTATACTAGTAAAGAAAAAAATATTGATATAGACTTTCTGATACCTGTACCAAGTACTGATATATTTAGAATAGTTGATGAAAGTGGAGTAGAAGAGGTATATACAAAGTTTCAAGAATATTATGATATGGCAGAAAATATAATACCTACAAAGTTTAAAAAATATGAAAATAAAATAAGTGAAGAGTATCAAATGGTAAAAAACAATTTTTATTTTTTATGGGAAATAGCTGAAAATATGAAAAAAGAGTTTTTTCAGAAAACGAATATATTGCGAAATAAATTTGATTCATTGGAATTAGAAGATAGGGAAAATGATTTGCATATAACACAATTAAATAAATGGGGGCTTTCGGTAATCCAAAATGATAGATTAGGTAGTGTTAGCAGTTTTCCAAATGTTGTATTTAACATAAAGGAGATAAATAAGCTAATCAAAGCAGATATTTACAACGTAGTAAGGAAATTTTTAGAAAAATTTTATGAGTCCAGAGAATTAACGGAATATTCAATCATAAAGCTTACGGGACAATCATGTAAAATAGATACTTTTAAAGAGGCATTAAAAGAGTTTGTGCCTGGTAAGAGTATAGAGTTTAAACAAAAAAAAGAGGGAGATGAGAATTCTCTTGATCTAAAATTGTCATGCCTGCGAGGGGTCTTGAGATATATCAATGCCAAAAAGATGGGAGATATAGAGGTAAGTATAAAAAATAATATTCCAATAGTACCTTATTCGGTGAGTGCATTTACTTATAATAGCAGAGAAGTAACATTACTGGAGAGTCAAGAGAAAATAAGCAAGATAAGAGGTAATATATCAAAACCGATTACAACAGAAGAGATAAAATTTTATTTGAAAAGTAATGAGGGAGAACTACAAAAAGAGTACAGATATTATAATAGAGAAAAGGACTACAAAAAGACTTCTGTAGATGATATAGTTTTGAAATATTCAGAAAAAATAATGCAAGAAGATACAGATACAATACGAAATGGAGAAATAAAGTTTTTTCTATTTGCAAGTGAAAACAGTTGGGGATTTCAAGTATTGCCGATATGCAGAAAAGAGGAACAGCTATATATTGGGAAAAAACAGTACTTTGCTTTTGATGATGAACTTACTGAATTAGATTTTTTTGATGGTTATCAATAGTATAAAGTGGATTTTAAAATTCAGGTAGAGTTTTAGCGACGATAGATATCGGATAAATAGTGAAAGGAGGCTTGCCAAACTGTGTTTAGAAATGATTTTCCACTTTTTAAACGAGGACTTATTTTAAAAAAAGAGATGTTGGAAAACCTGAGAGATTATCCAAGAAATTATATCAACATACTTTATAAAGACTATGCTGATGGTGTTATATGTGGATGTGATATGGAAGTGGAAGATACTAAAATTGTCATTCATGAAGGTATAGTAAAAAATAATGGAAAGATATATTTTTTGGAAGAAAAAAACAAAATTGATTATCAAAGTACCAATAGACAGATGGTTATTAAAATCAATTTCTTTGATGAAGGGACAGAAAATTGCTTTAAGCGACAAAACGGAGAGATAGTAATAGAGGAAGAAAAAGTAGTGGAAAAAAATATAATAGAATTAGGTCGCTTTAAACTAAGAGAAGGAGCAAAATTAAGAAGCAGTTATAGTGATTTCTTTGATTTTTCTACAGAATACAACACATTAAATATAATAAATGTACCTTATTCCATGGAAATAACTCCTACGATATCGTCAAAAATTACAAATATGTTTGCAGAAATTTTGCTCCAAAAGAGCTCAGATATAAATGATTTGGATCTCATATTTGCTATGCAGAGTCTAACGAGTAGATATGTGAGCAGGGAATTGATTTGTATGTATTTGTACAAAAGACTTAGACTAAAGAGTGCAGAAATGTCAAATATGGATATCTATAAAAATATGTGTAGGATAGTTAAAGAGGTACAGCATAATCAGAAGATAAACTTTGGAGATAAGACAGGAGACCGACCAAAGAGAATAATTGTGGATTAACTTTAATAGAAGGGAGAAATTTATGAATGATTATTATAGCTTGCTGGGTATAAAAAGAGATGCAAATGTATCTGAGATAAAAAAGGCATATAGAAAACTAGCGATGAAATATCATCCAGATAGAAATCAAAATAATCAATATGCTGAAGATATATTTCGGAAAATAAGTCAAGCATACGATGTATTAAGTGATGAAAAAAAGAGAAAAGAATATGATTTACATGGAGGGAATCAATCAGAAAATACTAAAAAAAATAAAGAAAAAAATTCTTCAAAAAATGAAAAAAAGTATAAAAATCAAGGATTTTCATTTCAATTTGAGGATGTAGAAAAAAGTTTTGAAAATTATTTTGGATTTAATCCTAAGTCAAAAGAAAAAGTCGAGAAAGAAAAAATGAAAAAAAGAAATCCACTGGATACAAGTGATATTTTTGAGAGTTATTTTGGATTTAGCAAGAAATAATAGGAGGGAAAAAATTGGAAAGGATATTACATTTTTTTAATTTACCGGCGCATATACGTAGTATAGTAATAAACTATAAGATAAAAAAGCATATACAGACAACAAATGAAAATGATAGGACAGCATTTAATTTAATTTCATTTTTAAATGCCGTTATAATACTGCTATGTCTTATGTGCGTAATGTATATAAATATAAAGTACTATAATAAGACAATTTTATTTTTTTCATTGTCAGGAATAATGATATTTGCTTTAGTATTTATACTATTTCAAAAACAAAATTCTAATTTAGTATTAAATGATATTAGTAAATTAATATTAAAAGATGAGAATGGGAAAAATATAAAGGTGTGGGAGATAAATAATTTTAACTCGTTGCTTATCGGGAAAAAGAGAAAAAATACTATGGTAGATATTGATTTGTCGCAGACCTCGTATGCTATGTTGATAAGCAGAGAGCATGCGGTGTTAAATAATACAAATTCTGGTTGGTACTTTGAAGATATAGGATCTTCTAATGGAAGTGGAATAAAGAAAAAAAATAGCGGGAAGAAGATGCGCGCAGAAGAAGGCAGACCATACAAAATAGAAAAGGGAGATACAATATACATAGCAAATACTAAGTTATTAATAGATTAAATATCATAATATAGGGAGGAAAAAATGAGAGTTGGAATGAAAAGATGTGAAAATGGACACTTATATAGTGGGGATAAATATGCAGAATGTCCTTATTGTGACGAAAAAACACTGGATTCTGGATCAGGGAGAATAGCAAAACAACAAAGATCGATGACTATATCTAATACAGATGACGGTGATAAAACTCAAGCTTACTGGGATCAACATGACGGACATGATCCTGTAACAGGTTGGTTGGTGTGCATAGAAGGCGAAGAACGAGGGCATGATTATCAAATAAGAAGCGAAAAAAACTTTATAGGTAGATCAGACGAGATGCATATAAATATCCAAGGAGACAATACGATTTCAAGACGAAATCACGCTGTAATAAGTTATAATCCGAAGCAGAGAAATTTTGTCTTAATTCCGGGAAGCGGTACAGGTATAATATATGTAAATGAGGAAGCACTTTATTCTCCTTTGGAGCTAAATGCATACGATGTAATCGAGATGGGAAAAAGTAAATTTTTATTTATACCATTGTGCGGAGAGCACTTTGAATGGGAAAATTAAGAGTATAGGAGAAAATAATGTTGGAAAATAGTGATATATATATTTGGATCATAGCTATTGCAGTTAGTATATTGTACATAAGTAAACTGATAGTACAGTACCTTATAAATAAAAGAAAAAACATGCCAATGTATGCAATAGGGCAAGACCAAATACAAGGTGGAAGAAAAAAACAAGAGGATTCATATATAGCTATCAAAAGTGATGATGGAATACTTGGAGTGTTGGCAGACGGGATGGGTGGACTTGCAGATGGTAAATTAGCAAGTAGTATAGCTGTTGATACATTTGTAAATGGGTTTTTGAAAAATTATGAGATGAAAGCAATTCAAAATTTTTTGCGAAATACCTCATATATAGCTAATGCTAATATACTAGAAGCGGCAGAATATAAAAAGATGGGGACTACTTTAGTGTCTGTAATTATAAAAAATGAAAAGCTATATTGGGTATCTATAGGGGATAGTTATCTGTATCTGTACAGAAACAAAGAAATTACAAGATTAAACAAAGTTCATACATACGAAAATAGGTTGAAGGCAAAATATAGAGAAGGTCTTATAAGTAGAGAAGAGCTATTTAAGCATCCGAAAAAAAATCAGTTAACAAGTTACTTGGGAAATGAAAATTTTTACGAACTAGATTATAACATTAATGCCTTTGCACTTAAACCAAAAGATAAACTCATAGTTTGTAGCGACGGAGTTTATAATACTCTTTCGGAAAATGAGCTAGAAGATATTATAAAGGACAACATAAAATCTAATCAATTGACGCAGATTATACTAGAAGAGGTACAGAGTAAAAATATCAAAAATCAAGATAACGCAAGTTTAATTATAATTGAAAAAAACAATTGAAATAGAATTATAGGAGGAAATAATGAGGAAAGAAAATAGTGAATTATTGACTAATTTTATATCAGAACCAGGAACATATAAAAAAAATCGAGACTATTTTGCTTATGTGGCGTTGGATGATATATGCTGTTGGGTCTTAGCTGATGGGATTGATTCAAATGACAATGCTATGAGTGCTGAATTGGCGGTAAGTACTGTACTTAATGATTTTACTGAAAATCCTAAAATGTCAAAAAAGGCTATTAGAAGATATCTGAAAAATGCAAATCAATATCTCATACAAGAGTCGTCAGAGCTAAAAGCTTCAATAATAGTAGTTGTATCAAACTACTCATCGATATTATGGGCTAGCGTAGGAAATGCCAGACTATATCATTTTAGAAAAAACTTACAGATATTAAAGACAAAGGATCATAGTATAGCTCAATTAATGCATGAAGTAAAAAAAGTAGATGAAAAAAGACTAAATAGTCATTCGGAACGAAATAATCTTACTAGTTATCTAGGTATGGACAGAGGAATGAAAATAAGCTATGGTAAAAAAAATTATAGCATAAAAGACAGTGATACCTTACTCTTATGTAGTTCTGGATTTTGGGAAAATTTAAGCAATGTGGATATAAATGAGAGCTTGAAAAATGCAACTGAGAATGAAGAGTTTTTAGAAAACTTGTATGAAAAAGTAATAAATAGTAAAAATCCAAATTTAAATAACTACACAATGGCATCTATTTTCATAAAGAAAGCATTTAAAGAGAAGTTAAAAAATAATAAGCTAAACTGGAATTGGAAAAAAACAGTTGCTGCTATTCTTATTTTCATTGTATTTTCTATGGGATTTGCGGGTATAAGATCATTGAGAAAGTTTAATGCTAAAAAATATATGAGAAGAGA
>CAZDNU010000343.1:0-2347 GCA_964506865.1 uncultured Fusobacteriales bacterium
GAAGTCAGAAGGGAGGAGACTGCTGGGAGGCAGCATTAACAATGAATAGAGATTATAATGGATTTGTTCATCTACATCTGCATACCGAATACAGTCTTCTTGATGGTATCGGCAAGATAGATGAATACTTAGATAGAGCAAAAGAGCTGGGAATGGAAGCTATGGCTGTGACCGATCACGGCAATATGTTTTGTGCAGTGGAATTTTATAAAAAGGCAGTCAAAAAAGGGATAAAGCCTATTATTGGTATAGAAGCATATATTTCAGAGGATGCTGAAACAAAATCAGGTGAAATATATCATTTGATTTTGTTGGCAAAGAATGATATAGGCTATAAAAATTTATTGAAATTGAGTTCGTATGCTTATGTAAAAGGATTTTATTATAAACCACGAATCGATAAAAAAATTCTAAATGAACATAGTGAAGGATTGATTGCACTATCGGCGTGTATGAAGGGTGAAATAGCGCAAAATTTGCTAAAGGAAGATAGAGATGGAGCTAAAAAAGCTTTAGATGAATTTGTAGATATATTTACAAGAGAAGATTTCTATATAGAATTACAGGCAAATGGAATATTAGAGCAAGAAGAGCTAAACGAAAAATTATATGATTTGGCTCGAGAAAACAATGTAAAAATTGTAGGAACAAATGATGTACATTATGTGCATTATGGTGATGATGTATTACAAGACATTATGCTTTGTGTACAAACAGGCTCTAAGGTATCGGACGAAAAACGTATGAGAATAGACACTGAGGAGCTATATTTCAAAAGCAAAGAACAGATGTTGGAAAATATAGGGAAATATAAGGATGCATTGGAAAATACAGTGGAGATAGCAAGAAAATGTAATGTGAAAATAGAGTTTGGAGTGCTTAAGTTTCCGGAATATGAAATTCCAGATGGTGAAAGAGATATAACAACTTATTTGGAAACTCTTGTGAATCAAGGAATAAGCAGAAGATACGGTGAAAATCCTGATGACAAAGTATTAAAAAGAGTAAAATATGAGCTTGATATTATAAATAAAATGGGATATGCACAATATTTTGTAGTGGTTTGGGACTTTGTAGACTATGCTAAAAAACAAGGTATTCCAGTAGGGCCTGGTCGAGGATCTGCAGCTGGAAGTATAGTTTCATACCTTTTGGATATAACTACCTTGGATCCGTTGAAATATAATTTGATCTTTGAAAGATTTTTGAATCCGGAAAGAGTAAGTATGCCTGACATAGATATTGATATATGTCAAGAACGACGACAAGAAGTAATTCGGTATGTGCTTGAAAAATATGGGTATGACAAAGTATCACAAATAATCACATTTGGTACACTAAAAGCTAGAGCAGCGGTACGTGATGTCGGGCGAGTAATGTCTGTGCCTCTATCAAAAGTAGATAAAGTAGCAAAACTAATTCCACCGCAGTCTGATCTAAAAGGAGCTCTAAAAAGTGTAGGGCCTCTTCAGGAGATGTACCAAAAAGATGAAGAGATACAAAAGGTTTTGGATTACTCAATACGACTGGAAAATAAAGTAAGACATGCTTCAATACATGCTGCAGGAATCGTAATATCAAAAAATCCACTTGATGAAGAGGTGCCATTGTATTCTGATAATAAAACAGGAATAGTTTCAACTCAATACCAGATGAAAGAATTGGAAGAAGTAGGACTACTAAAAATGGACTTTCTTGGTTTGAAAAATTTAAGTATATTAAGACGAGCGATAGAGTACATCAAAGATTCTACTGGTGAAAAAATAGATCTTGATAATATAGAGATAGACGATGAAAATACATATAAGCTTCTTAGGCAAGGCAATACTTATGGTGTATTTCAATTGGAATCAGATGGTATAAAAAAACTTCTAATGAGGTTATCACCTGATAAATTTGAGGACATAATTGCAATACTAGCTCTCTATCGACCAGGACCTTTGGGAAGTGGCATGGTAGATGACTATATAAGTGTAAAGCATGGACAAAAAGAAGCTAAATATCCTCATGATATGTTGAAAGAAGTATTAAAAGAAACTTATGGTGTGATTTTGTATCAAGAGCAAGTAATGAAGATAGCAAATATAATGGCAAATTATACACTAGGTGAAGCAGACTTACTTAGACGAGCCATGGGAAAGAAAAATTTTGACATAATGGAAGAAAATAGATCTAAATTTATAGAAAGATCTAAAAAAAATGGAGTCACAGAAAAAAAGGCAAATGAAATATTTGCTTTGATTGATAAATTTGCAGGTTATGGATTTAATAAATCTCATTCGGCAGCATATGCATTAATAGCTTACTGGACAGCTTACTTAAAAGCAAACTATCCAGTAGAGTATTT
>CAZDNU010000344.1:0-2390 GCA_964506865.1 uncultured Fusobacteriales bacterium
AAAAAATGAATATATAAAAGATAGCGAATTGTATACAAAATCTGATATGTTAAATATAATGAAACGTTTTGCTGGTTCTGCATACGATAGGTATCTACATCTCAAAAAACATAAAGAAAAAACTAATCTAAAAATAAGAAATTAGCTGGCAAGGGTGGATAAACACCCTTGCTTGTATTTATGCTAGGAGCCATCTCAGTCATTTTCAAGATAAATTTCTTGACAAGAGTAGAAAAACATTATATAGTTATAAAGCAATAAGAGTAAAAAAAGTTAAAATTAGACAAAAAAGCTTAAAAAAATGAAATTTTGCAGGAAAAACTGAATATTAATAGAATAAGAAGGCAGAGGAATATTTAAGGAGTTGACAAGCTTATGGGCAAATCAGTGTTTATAATAGATGATATGGAGTTTTCAAGGATGGCCCTAAGAAAATTGCTAGAGAAACTTGATTATAAAATAGTAGGCGAAGCAAGTGACGGTCTAGAGGCACTTGATATGTTAGAAGATGTAAATGTGGATATCATCATAACGGATATTGTAATGCCATTTATGAATGGAGTAGAGTTTTTACGAAAATTTCGAGAAAAAAATAAAACTGCTAAAGTTATAGTGGTTAGTTCTACTGGTTTTGATGAAAGAATAAAAAAAATATACGATGCCGGTGGAGATGGATTTATACTGAAACCTTATACCGAAAAACAGATATTAGAAACTTTGCAAGACATCAATAATAAGAAAGGATAGGTATATGGAATTTTATAAGAAAATGGTAATAAAAGTACTGGAATCAAGTAGCACAGCAAGTGATAGCGAGATCCTAAAAGTACTTAAATCAGGGCAAGATTTAACTGCCAAAGATAAAGATAAACTGGTGGAATTGATTGACAGCATTATTTAGTTTAATGGGGGACATATTATGAATGAAATGAAATACCTAAATGAAGTTGAAAAATTTCAAAAGTATCAATTAAATATATTTACAGAAAAGATACTACCGTACTTTCAAGATAACCTTGAGAACGATTTTAATAAAATAAGCTTTTATCCTGAAGGGCGTTTTATATTATTGGGGGTAGAATTTAGATTAAAATTGTATATTAAAATAGAAGAAAGAACAAATTGTTACATCAAAAGTAGTTATTTAAAACTTATGAGAGTGGATAATCGAAACTATGATGAAGTATTCTTGCATAAATTCACATTACAAAGTTTGGAAAATATAACTGATAGCAACTTGGAATTGGAGTACTTATATATAGAGCTAAAAGACGTAATATCAGAAGCATTTAGAAAAGCAGAAGAGATACAGATATATCCTTCAACAGAAATAGGTTAAGTAATTAAATTTGCAAGACTGATAAAAATATACAAAAAGGGAGGAAAATTTTGATATTTTATTTATTTGTAGCTATAGCACTGATATTCAATGCTGGACTATACCATTATGCATTATATAAAGAAAGCAAAAAAATAAGAAATATATCTGCCGGTTTATCTCTTATTATAATAGCGGTTATATGGTTTTTATCAAAATCAGAATAATAATTAATACTAAGCAGACAACAGATGAAGTTAGCAATATTTTATTCCGAGTCTGCTGTTTGAATTTATCTGTGATAAGCTTGTCTACGTTTTTTGATAGATCAGAATTTTTTATATGTAGCTTAAAATTATCACGAATAGCTTCGAGATCTGTTTTGGGTATATTATATGTCAA
Source organism: uncultured Fusobacteriales bacterium (assembly GCA_964506865.1). Taxonomy (GTDB): domain Bacteria; phylum Fusobacteriota; class Fusobacteriia; order Fusobacteriales; family JAAYPW01; genus CAZDNU01. The sequence continues at coordinate 1,721 of CAZDNU010000344.1, forward strand.
GATGTCTTTAATTCGATCTACCCATATTTTGTTTCTATAATCAGCTATCCAAGTTAATGGTGCAAAAATGTTAAATGGATTACTTAGCTTGATTAGGCGATCTGTTTCTTCAGAGCTTACTCCGAGTGATGACAAAGGAAAAACTTCTACTTTGTTCGAAAATAAACTGGCATTTTGATAAATTCGTCTATAAATTTTGTGATTTTTTATATAATTAAGTGCTTTTTTGTTTTCCTCTTCTACAGTACTATTGTTTAGCTTTGGGTTTATTTTATCCCATTTTGTGATAATAATAGCTAATGGAAGAGTACGCCAATTGATCTCTTGTTCTTGAAGAGCGCTAAGAAGATTTTTAACTTCTTTTTCGCGTAAAAGGGCTTTTTCGGTATTATCGCTTGGTTCCAAAAAAACTAAAATTCCACCACAAGTAGAGAAAAAAGTAAAAACAAGTTCTTGTTTTTTTAATATATAATTGGCGATATTTGGTTCATTTTTATATTCGTCAGGTATACCGGACAAAAGTTCACCTGCAAAGTCAATACTTTTTAAGTTATAGTTTTGTTTTTGGTATAAGTAAGACATATTTATTTTATGTATAGTATTTGCATCGGTTCTTGGAGGAAATTCCCCTTTCATTATATATTTGTAGTTATTCTTCAAATATTCTTTA
>CAZDNU010000345.1:0-6315 GCA_964506865.1 uncultured Fusobacteriales bacterium
ATATTATATAGCAATGCCATTCCTACTATATATATTCCTCCTATTAATAATGCATCAATTCTATATTTTTTATCTCTAAAAAACATACCTGCAAATAAAGGAATTAATATAAAAATGGATAACACCGCGCTAAGCAGATGAAAATTATCTAAACTGCTTTGTTTGAATATACCAGACTCCAAATAAAATAAATCTGCCACAAACAATATTCCTAAGTTAAATAAATTACTTCCCAATATGTTACCAGCTGCCATATCATAAGAACCCATTTTCACTGCTTGTATTGATACAGTCAATTCCGGTAGTGAAGTAGCCAATGCGAGCAATATTACTCCCACAAAACTTTGTCCTAGTTTTATTCCGTAAATAGGCGTCACAGCTAATTTATCTGCTACATACACTGTAGCTACGCCTGCTATGATTACTATTACAGCACTTAATGTGAATTTTACTATTGTAACTCTATACTCTGCATCACTTATTTCTTTGCCAGATATAATCTCTCCAGCATCTTTTTTTATCTTACTTTCACTTTTTTCTACTATATATATTAATTTCATAGATATAAAATACATCACTAGTATTATTATCGAAATTAAACTTACAAAGCTTAACTCTACGCCCCCAATTATATGTCCCAATATAAAAGTTAACGTAATAAAAATAGAGCATAGACCAGTAAATATATTTTTCATACTCATTGATGAACTAAATGAAATTTTTCTTACAAAAAATATCTCAATTACAAAAATTATAAATATATTAAAAAAATTACTTCCAAATACATTAGCTACTGCCATTTCGGGTATACCCATTAATGAAGAACTGCTACTTGTAATTAATTCCGGCAGGGAAGTTATAGAAGCCAGCATAACTATCCCAATCCAACTTTTTTCTAGTTTCTTTTTATCGCCTATTATATCTCCATATATGCTTAATTTCCTTCCTGCAAGCACTATTATACTACCCAAAATCAAAAAAAGAACTATGTTTACCAATCTATATCCTCCCCAGTTCCAGATAAGTTCTTATGCTCGTTGTAAATCCTTTTGTGTTAAAGGGTTTTGTTATAAAGCCATCAGCACCTGCATCAAAAGATTCTTTTTTGTCCACCGCTGAAAGCTTGGCCGAAAACATAACTATTGGAACGTCATTCATTTTTTCCATCTTTCTTAACCGGCTACATACTTCTACTCCATCCATTTCCGGCATCATAATGTCTAGTATTATAAGATCAGGATGTTGTGTTTTTAGTACCTCCAATGCTTTTTTGCCATTTTCTGAGGTTATTACTTCGTATCCTTCGCTTTCCAAAACTACCTTTACAACATCTACTACGTCTTCTTCATCATCTACTATTAATATCTTTTTAGACATTTTTTTCCTCCATTTTGTTCCCAACTTCAATATACTCTCACTATATAGTTTATTACATTTTTGCTATTTTTTCAAATAAAACAACTTTACTTCCCCTGGTTCCAAATTATATTTTAAGTCATTTTCTACTTTTTCTATTCTTTGTCCATGCGAAATATCCTCTATGGCCTCTCCTGCCATAACATAATGCATGTTAGGTATATGTACATCTTGTGCCTTATCGCCACTTATGTTTGCTATTACAAATATTTTTTCTCTACCATCAAGACTATATTTTGTAAAGCCGACTATATTCCAGTTTTCAAAATGATACATGTCAATCATATTGTCTTGTTGCAATATTTTGTAACTTGACTTTATTTTGTTTATCTTTGATATCTCACTTGATATATCATAATTTGCTTCTTCCCACCACAAAGGATTGGTATGTACTACATCTATTTTTCTTTTAAAACCATACTCAAATCCTATAGTCGTAGCCACACTTGAGTTAAAGTAGGCACATAACGCATATTCTTGTACCGCCAAGACTTTATTGCCATTAGTTTCTTCTGCTATTCGATTTGTGTCGTGATTTTCTGGAAAACTTAATGACGGATACTTCCCTGCCCATGGTCGATAATCTTTTATAAACCAATCAGCTCGCAAATCCCACCATTTGAAACTGCTCATTACATAGTCAAACCCTGATTCTGCTACTTCTACTAGGACTTCAGTTGGACACTGATCCCCCAAAGTTTCTGCAACAAATATTGCATCAGGATATTTTTTCTTTACTACTGATATTATAAATTTCCACAAATCCATTGGTACATGATAAGCAGCGTCACATCTAAATCCTCTTACACCTAAACTACAGTAAAATAACACCATGTCCAACCAATATTCCCACAAATTATCTTTATCCGATGAATTTTCGTTATCAATTTGTGCCAAGTCTCCCCAAGTTACCCAATTTGTACCATCTAGTGTACCTGGATTTCTTATACTTCCATCATCATTGTGAATATACCATTCAGGATGCTCTGTAGTTAAATTTGAATCAATTGCAGTATGATTTATCACTAAGTCCATCATAAACTTCATACCACGCTTATCTGCTTCATTACATACTTTTTTTAAAAGTTCATTCCCCTTTTCTTTTTGCCCCTCAAGATCATCAAAATTATATTCTCCACAAACAAACAAGGGATGATATTGATAATAGTTTTTTATTGCATAATCTGATCCCGAAAATCCAGGTGCATTTATAGGATTTACATATATCCAGTTAAAATTCATATCTTTTATTCTGTCAAAATTTTCTATCCATCTTTCCATACTCCCTACCAATTTAGGGTATAAGTTGTATATTCTAATACCTTTTTTCATAAAAATCCTCCCAAAATAAGTTTTCTATTAGTTTATTACAAACAATAAGCTAATTTCCTTTATTTTTTTATCTATCTATATAAAAAATATTTCAAAATATATTTTTTCCAAAACTCAATTTAAAACTTCTCCATATAAAGTCCAAGTACGCACTTCTTTTATTTTTACTTTTGTAAATTTACCCACTTCACCATCTTTTGCATCTATTATTACAACTTTATTAGTATCTGTCCGCCCTGTATACATTTCATCATTTTTTTTCGTAGGCCCTTCCACTAATATCTCTAATATCTTATCTTGATATTTTTCGCTTTCCTCTTTTGTTTTCTGTCGTTGTAGCTCAATCAATCTTTGAAGGCGTGTGTTTTTTACTTCGTCATCTATTTGATCTTCCATATTTGCTGCTGCTGTACCGCTTCGTTTAGAATACATAAACATATAGGCATTGTCGTAACCTACCTTCTCTACTACATCTAAAGTATCCAAAAAGTCTTTCTCTGTTTCACCTGGAAATCCTACAATTATGTCTGTAGTAAGTGATACCTCCGGTATTTTATTTTTTATCTTATTTACCAGCAACAGATAATCCTCTTTAGTATATCCTCTATTCATCTTACGTAATACATTTGTGGCGCCTGCTTGCAACGGCAGATGTATCCCTTTACAAATTTTGTCTTCTTTGGCTATTCTATCTATTACATCGTCTGTAAAATCTCGTGGATGTGGAGAGGTAAAACGCAGTCTAAATTTACCTTCTATTTTACAAATCTCACTTAATAATTTTGCAAAATTTTCACCTTCAGATAGTCCCACTCCATAAGAATTTACGTTTTGTCCCAACAAGTATATTTCACTATATCCCTTTTTCAGATATTCATTGACTTCTTTCAATACATCTTGCATGGGCACACTTCGTTCCCTACCTCGCACATGAGGCACGATACAATACGTGCAAAAATTGTTGCAACCATACATTATCGATATAAATGCTGTAATATTCGACTCAAATTCAGCACTTACTATTGGTGGTAACGTACTCTCACCATCAGTATAATCAATATGAGTTATATTTTGATTTTCGATTTTATTTAAAATTTCAACTAGTTTATGTATATTTTGGTTTCCCATAACAAAATCAACATGCCGTACCTTTTTATATATTTCATCTTTTTTCTCTTGAGCAAGGCAACCTATAACTCCTACTATCATACCATCTCGTGCAGCTTTTATATTTTTTAGTTCGCCTAATTTGCCATATACTTTTTTGGCTGCACCTTCTCTTACTGTACAAGTGTTTATCATTACCAAATCAGAGTTATATATATCTTCCGTTAATGTATAGCCCAAATCATGCAATATTTTTTTTACCTTTGCACTATCGTTCACATTCATTTGACATCCATATGTTATAACAGTTGCTTTTTTATTCATTTTTCCTCCTAGATTATTATTACAACATTATAGCATATTTTGTCTTCTATTTCAATATATTTACAACAGCAAAGAAAGAGTCTCCAATGCTTTAATCACTGAAAACTCTTCTCTATATATTAGTATTTTATATTCGGGCGGAAATAAACCTCTCACTAAATTAAGTTTAAATTTATATTATTTATCGGTATCTATTAATTTTAATAGTGCTCTTGCTGCAATTCCAGGCCCTTTTTTCTCAAAACCTTCAAGTCCAAGAGATGATTTTACTTCTCCTACTCTTATACCTGTTTCTATCATTGTATTTATATATTTTTCAACGATTTTTTCATGTACAGGTCTTCTTTGTATAGCACCAAATGGATTTGAGAAGTAACTTTCTGTTAGTCCTTTTTCAGATGTAGTTCCTTTTGCCATTCTAGCACCTTTCGAAAATACCTCTATCGCCGGTTCAGCTTTTTCGAAAAAACTAATTTCATCTACTCCTATCTCATTTACCGCTTCATAATTATTTACATAAAAGAAATAATCTATATCTGTAGGTTTGATTACCTCATCATAATTTGAATACGGTACTATTACTCTTGAATTTATCTGCGTAGGATTCATGAATATACTTCGGTCCATAGCTCCATATGCATACTCTGGCGGTAGATCATCCAATCTTACAAATGCGCCTGTCTCTGTCCCATATGCTACTACTTTTTTTCCATTTTCTATAATATCAAGCGATCCCATGTCATCTATTGTTATGTTTACTTCTGACACATCATCTTTTAGTGCTAATAAAGCTTCTAAAGTCTCTGATTTTCCAGCTCCACTGTCTCCCATCATAAGTACATTAGCTTTTTTTCCATTTAATAGCTTTATCTCTGCCATTGCTCCATGTATAGGTAATCTACCTTCATCTATTACTCTCAAGTTATGAATTGTAAGAATTATCTTTTTCATATATCCAAAGTAGTCCGTCGATGTGTCTCTCCCAAGAAGAGCTACATACGGTCCATCATTTTCCTCTTTATACACAATACCGTTCCAGTCATCATAATCATCAGAAGTGCTATTTTCTTCAAACCACTCTTTTGACATCCCCATAATGTATACTCCATCTACTTTTTCACCTTGTATATAATCAAAACTTGCTAATTCAAATAAGTTACCTAATCCCGAGGCCAAAGCCAAATATTGTTTATGCACCACTACTCTTATGTTTTGTTTACAGACATGTATCGGAAATACCAACCAATCATCTTTGTCCTCTAAATTAACTTTGTGTAAAATAGGTTCATCTACTACTTTTGTAACCCCTCTTCTTTTATTTGACTGTGTATTAAATATTACAGGTGGCTCAAATAGTATATTCCATACATATTTCATATCTTCTAAAAATTCACCATTTTTTATCTTAGCTGTCTCTTGAAATTTAGGCGTATCTACCATTATCCCGGCTTGTGCACCACATGGTAACTGTCGTAACACTTTTAGTCTTTTCGCAGAAACATTTATCAAAATTTCTCTATATACTCGAAGTACTAAGTTTCTTAGGTCTTCATTCGTCTCAACTAGCATCATCTGTGTATAGATTCTTTCTTTAGGATTTGAGGTATATTTCGCTTCTTTTATCATAAACCTTTGTTGAATCCTCCACAAACTAAATAATTCTTCTACAAATTTCACCAATAAATTTCGTTTTGCACTTAATTTTGGAAAATCATAATAACTTGAGCTATCTATTGATTCAATACTATTTGTAGTCAGTACTGCAAATAGTTGCCCTATTGCTTCTATATCATATTTTTTACTAATTTCTGCTACATCATTATCTTTTAAAAAAAGATTTATAAACTCTAACATAGAACTTTTTCTTTTTATAGCATCTCCTATTATTTCCACTGTTAATTTTTTAAAAGTGCTGGATTGTAGTATCTGATTTGTTGATGTATATCGCGTGTGACCATTTATCATAACTGTTTTCATTTTACCCCTCCTGAATTATTTTCAAATTCCGTTAACTTAAATATGTATTTATTCATTTTATCATATAGTGTCATTTGACCCAGGGATAATTATTTACCCCCATTTATTGCGTTATTTTCTTTTTTTCATAGTTAATAACTTTTTTATTTTTAATTTCAA
>CAZDNU010000346.1:0-2392 GCA_964506865.1 uncultured Fusobacteriales bacterium
GTATTTGCCGGGATATATCCTATATCTACAGATGATTACGAAGATCTGCGTGAAGCACTAGAAAAATTACAATTAAATGATGCGTCGCTGACATATGATCCGGAAACGTCAACAGCGCTTGGATTTGGATTTAGATGTGGATTCTTAGGCTTGCTTCATATGGAGATAATAGTAGAAAGACTAAGACGAGAGCATAATATCGATTTAATATCCACAGCACCGTCAGTAGAATATAGAGTATATATGGAGAATGGAGATCTTGTAGTACTAGATAACCCTGCAGAATTTCCAACAAATAAGCAATTGGTAGAAGAGCCATACATCAAAGGGACAGTAATAGCACCCAAAGACTATGTAGGAAATATAATGGAATTATGTCAAGAAAAAAGAGGAAACTATCTCAATATGACATACCTTGATGAAAAGAGAACTATGTTGACTTATGAATTACCGTTAGCTGAAGTAGTACTGGACTTTTATGACAAATTAAAATCAAAAACAAAGGGATATGCATCATTTGAGTATGAGATGATAGGATATAAGGAAAGTAAACTTGTAAAAGTAGATATACTTGTAAGTGGAAGTGCAGTAGATGCTTTTTCATTTATAGCACATCAAGATACAGCATATTATAGAGGAAGAGCTATAGTCGAGAAGTTAAAAGATGTAATACCCAGACAGCAATTTGAGATACCATTGCAGGCAGCACTTGGGACAAGAGTCATAGCCAGAGAGACAATAAGAGCGATGAGAAAGAACGTATTGGCAAAATGTTATGGTGGAGATATATCAAGAAAGAAAAAGCTACTACAAAAGCAAAAAGAAGGTAAAAAACGTATGAAAGCAATAGGAAATGTGGAGATACCACAAGAGGCTTTCTTATCAGTATTGAAATTAGATTAGAATATAAATTAGAAAAAGAACTGAAAGGCTCTTTTTTTTGTGGCTCTGCACAAGGGGTCAGACCACTTTTGCAAGAATTCTTGAAAATTTCTTGCAAAACCATAAAAAATCTATTATACTATATTGTATATAAAATTTAGTCAAAGTGTAGAATACAGAAAAACAGATATAAGGAGCTGGATAGCAAAATGACATTAGCTAAGCATATAGATAAGGAAACAATTAAAGCGCATAAGCCGAAGTTAAAGAAACTCGATAGTGATTTTCAATTGATTGACGATAATTATTACTTTATAATTGAAAGGGAGAAGGAAATAATAGGATATGCATACGTAGCAAATGAAAAAAATAGGTATGTAATCAAATGCATATTTATTAAAAATAGTGAAAGATTTAAAAGTAATGGAACTAAATTACTAGATGCGATAATTTATTGGGCGGAATCGCAAAACATAGAAGAAATATATGCAGATAAAAACAAAAATTCAGATTATTTTTTTAAGTCTAATAACTTTGTAGAAAATGAAAAATATCTTATTAGAGAAAATTTACTTAAAGATAAAAAAAGAAAAGTCGAAGGAGTAAAAGGGACTCTAATTTCAGTTGGATGCAATATTATGCTAGCTATTTTGAAAATGACTTTTGGAATATTTGGCCAAAGTAAAGCGCTTTTTGCAGATGGTCTACATTCATTATCTGATGTAGTCACTTCATTAGTTGTGCTGATAAGTATAAAATTTGCAAGCATCCCACCTGATGAAAATCATCCATATGGACATGGACAGATTGAGGCAATTTCTGGAAATAGCATAGGACTAATTTTGGTTGTAACCGCAGTGCTATTATTACAGGAAAATATTGTGAATTTATTTCAAACAAAAATATATACTATGCCCAAAACTATAACTTTGTATGTGGTTGTTTTTTCTATAATAGTGAAATATATATTATATGTCTACAAGATTAAAATGGGACATCGTTTAAAGAATCATGCTATAATAGCTGATGCAAAAGATCACAAAAGCGATGTTATGTCCTCAATAGGAGTACTAGTAGGTCTAATACTAGCTATTCAAATCAATCCCGTCTTTGACACAGTGGCTGGTATCCTTGTGGCTGTCCTGATCGGAAAAGAGGGTGTGGGAATAATTTTTGATACCTCAAATAAAATTATGGACAAACAGGAGGATGATTTTTTGCGTGAAATAGATACGATAGTAAGCAGAGATGAAAGAATTGAAAATATTCATAATCTGATAATGAAATCAGCTGGAAATAAGATATATTTGTCATTTCACATTCGTGTAGATAAGGATACTACAATAGAAAAATCACATGAAATAGTAGATGATCTTGTGAAAAATATACGGCAAAAGTATCCAGATGTAAAAGGTATAACAGTGCATACTGATCCGATAAGAGAATAAAAAAGATCGCTATAGATCAAGATTAGTGATGGGATTTACTATAAAGTTAAAAAATATTGTAA
>CAZDNU010000347.1:0-2676 GCA_964506865.1 uncultured Fusobacteriales bacterium
TATATATAGATGAAATGGATAAGATTGGTAGAAAATCAGAAAATGTATCTATAACACGAGATGTATCAGGAGAAGGCGTGCAACAAGCTTTGTTGAAAATAATAGAAGGAACAAAATCAAATATCCCACCGCAAGGCGGTAGAAAACATCCACATCAACAAATGATAGAGATGGATACAAAAAATATACTTTTTATCGTTGGTGGAGCCTTTGAGGGATTGGAAAAAATTATCAGAGGAAGAATAAATAAAAAAGCAATAGGCTTTGGAGCAGATATTCGAACAAGTAATGATGATGATGATGAGAGAATATTACAAAAAGTATTGCCCGAAGACTTAGTGAAATTTGGATTAATACCTGAATTAATAGGTAGGCTTCCTATTGTCACAGCATTGGAAGGTCTATCAGAAGAAGCACTAGTACAAATATTATCAGAGCCTAAAAATGCATTGGTAAAACAGTATATAAAATTTTTCGAACTAGAAGATGTAAAATTGGAATTTGAAGAAGATGCTCTTGTGGAGATAGCTAAGCTAGCACTTAATCGAAAAATAGGAGCAAGAGGTTTGAGAGCCATAATGGAAAGCGTAATGCTTGATCTTATGTACGAAATACCTTCATCAAAAGGTATAGAAAAAGTGATTATAACTAGAGAATCAGTTTTAGATACAAAAAAAGTAATAATCAAAAAAAAAGGTGAAAAGATAGCCTAAAGTCTTAGCAATAAGGGAGGAGTATGCATGAAAGTAGCACCTTTTATACCTGTGAGAGATGTAGTTATATTTCCAGGTATTATAACCCCTATTTTTGTAGGAAGAAATAAATCTGTAAGAACTCTCGAAAAAGCTTTACTTGAAGAGAATAAAATTGCGTTGTTTTTACAAAAGGACAAAGGTAGTGAAACACCGACGATACCGGAAGATCTATATGAAGTAGGAGTCTTAGCAAGTGTATTGCAGACGGTAAAAATGCCAAATGGTACTATAAAAGTATTGATAGAGGCAAAAACTAGAATAAAATTTATTTCGGAAACAAAAGAGGTGAAGCACTACTATGAGGCAGAATACGAAGAGATAGTGCCTGAAATATTAGACGAAAATACATTAGAAGCTTTAAAGAGGAAAGTTATAGATAAATTTGAAGAATATGGAAAGATAACTAACAAAATTTTACCAGACATAGTAGTAAGTATAAAAAGTGTGAAAAATTTAAATAAAATACTAAACTTGATATCTTCAAACTTATTGATTTCTCCAGAAAAGAAGCAAGAAATATTGGAGATAGAGCGAACAGAAGAGCGAGCTTATAAAGTCCTTGAAATAATAAATAAAGAGATAGAGATAGTAGGACTAGAGAGAAAAATCGATTCAAAAGTAAAAGAACAAATGAATAGCGTGCAAAAAAACTTTTATTTAAAAGAAAAAATAAAAGTTTTGAAAGAAGAGATAGGTGAAACAAATAATATTAATTCTGAGATAGAAGAGATAAAATCAAAACTAGAAAAAGGAAAATATCCAAAATATGTAACAGAAAAAATAGAAAAAGAGTTAAAGAAGCTAAGTAAAATGCCTCCGTTTTCTACAGAGGCATCTGTCATAAGGACTTATATAGATATGATAATCGATTTGCCATGGAGCAAAAAGACAAAAGATATATTGGACTTGGAAAAAGCAGAAGAGATATTAGAAGAAGATCACTATGGCTTAGAAGAAGTAAAAGAGCGAATATTAGAATTTTTGGCAGTAAAAAAACTAAATAAAACTTTAGCAGGATCAATTTTATGTTTGGCAGGACCTCCTGGTGTAGGTAAAAGTTCATTGGCGAAATCTATAGCAAGAGCATTAGGAAGAAAATTTACTCGTATATCACTTGGTGGAGTAAGAGATGAGGCTGAAATACGAGGGCATAGACGAACTTATGTAGGCTCTATGCCAGGAAGAATAATAAAAAATCTTAAAAAAGTTGGAAGCAAGAATCCTTTGATTTTGTTAGATGAAATTGATAAGATGTCCATGGACTTTAGAGGCGATCCCTCTTCAGCTTTATTAGAGGTACTTGATCCAGTGCAAAATAAAGAGTTTGAGGACCACTATTTGGATATGCCTTTTGATTTGTCGGATGTATTTTTTATATCAACAGCCAATGATTTGGGTGCTATACCGGGACCACTAAGAGATAGGATGGAGATAATCACTCTAAATAGTTATACAGAATACGAAAAACTAAATATAGCAAAAAAATATCTGATACCAAAGTCAAAAGTAGAAAATGGCTTAAAAGATATAGAAGTACATGTATCTGATGAGGCTATATTAAAATTGATAAGAGAATATACAAAAGAAGCTGGAGTTAGAAGTCTGAAAAGAGAATTTGATCGTTTATTTCGAAGAGCAGCCAAGCAAGTAATTGATAAAGGAACCCTAAAACTGTCAATATCTGTAAAAAACCTTAAAAATTATCTGGGAAAAGTAAAGTATAGACCAGATAAAATTAGAGAAAAAGAGGGGAAGATTGGAATAGTAAATGGTTTAGCGTGGACTTCTGTTGGGGGGACTACTTTAGAGGTACAAGCTATCAAGATGGAAGGAAAAGGCAAACTAATACTTACAGGTAAATTAGGAGAAGTAATGAAAGAATCAGCTCAAGTTGCTTATAGTTATGTACGAGCGGGGCGGT
>CAZDNU010000348.1:0-1709 GCA_964506865.1 uncultured Fusobacteriales bacterium
AGCGACTGCATATCTTTTTGAGTTATTACAGTTCCTACATACCAGTTATTTATTTTTGTTAAGTCATAATTCATATATATCTTTTCAGAAAGGTCTAGATCAAAAAAACCACTATCTTCTGTGCCTATTTTTCCTAAAGCTTCTGCTACAATTTCATCTTCTGTATTTATTTTTTCTAGTTCTTTATGTCCAATTACTGTTCCATTTTTATTAAATATAGTTATATAGCCTGTTTCGCCTATTTTTTTATTTTCAATATACCGTTTTGAAAACTTTTCAAGATTTATCTCAAATATCATAACTCCTACATATTGATCAAAATTGTCAAATAACGGCACTCCCATACCGTATACCGCTTCTTGATTGCCTAACTCCTTATATATTGTGGGTGAATCCACTACTTTTATCTCTTTTGCTTGCATTACTTCATTGAAATTACTGCTCTCTACATTAAAAAACTCATCGCCATTTTGACTTCCAGTTTTTCCATTTATATCCTTATCATATACTTTCACTATCTCCTTATACAATGCTAATTCTTTTGCATTTTTTCCTTTACTCTCTGGAGTGGCTGCTGCTTTTATTATTCCTTCTTTGTTTATTATATATACATTTTCTAAGTATGAAAAGTTTTTTACGTACTCTTTTAAGTTTACTTCTAATACATCAAAACTTTCAAATGATACACTGTCTGTTAAGTTAGCATCTTTAGCATTAAACTCAAGTAATTTTTTAAGGCTACGTATATCATTTTCCACTACTTCTATAAATTGTTTTGATATTGTGCTTAAGTTTTGTTTTTGCAGTTGAAATATTTCTCTCTTTATTGTATATGATACAAGCAACATCAATATAATAAATATTGATACTATACTTGCTCCTATTGATATAGTTATTTTTCCAGATAATTTCACTTTATAACCTCCTCTCTTACCTTACTCGACCCGTCTCTACAAATCTTAATGTGAAAAACTCCGGTCGAACTTTTGCACTTTTTCCGTATGCTGCATTTTGTATCCTATATGATGTTATATACTCCGTATCAAGATTTGTTACTTTCATTATTCTATGTGTCCAGCCTCCGGGTATCTGCATGTATCCCATAAATTCTTGTACTTTAAATTTTTTTCCGTCTTTATTATAAAACTCTCTTCTTTTTTCCACAAAAGTGTCTTTTACTACCCAAAAATGTATCTTGCTATATTGTGTATTTGATTGATCTTTTTTTACCAACTCCAATAAATAACAATCTATGTCATCAATAGTCTCTTCACGTAAAATTTCTATATTATAGTCATCCACGTATTGTATCTCTGTATCCTCCAAGGTCCATACGTGGTCATGTGTTCCAAGCATACCTTTATAGTTTTCGCTTTTTGGCATCCTTCTCACTTGTCTTAATTCTGGAGTATATGCCCATATATCATCTTTTCTCTCAGAATTTTCTACAGTAAGAAATCTTGTCCCTGCTTTATTGGCAGGCCTTTGTATCATAAATATTTTCTTCCTTATCCCATCACTATCTTTATATCTCATCTGCTCACCAAAAAAGTTATTAGTTACTTTTCCATTAGGATCTAATGTCACCCCATCTGCAGTGGCTCTAAATGCTCTATCTGTACTTTCTATAAATTTTTTCATTATTTCTTCTCCTGTCATTGCATACATAGACCATGATAGCAAAGACAAACAAAATATAATTAATGATA
>CAZDNU010000349.1:0-4987 GCA_964506865.1 uncultured Fusobacteriales bacterium
AATGCAGCCACAGTATCAGCAACAGCCACAGCAGCAAGGAATGCAGCCACAATATCCACAACAAGGTCAGTATCAGCAAGGTGCACCACAAATGCAGCAGCCCAATATGATGGGAGGGATGCAACCGCAACAAGGAATGCAGCCACAATATCCACAACAAGGTCAGTATCAGCAAGGCGCACCACAAATGCAGCAGCCAAATATGATGGGGAATTATAATATGTATCAACAGCAACAAGGTGTAAATGTCCAACCTGCTCAGTTTACTAATTTTGGAAATCCACAATATCAAAACTTACCGACAAATATTGACTTGATAATGGATGTGCCTTTGGAAGTGACAGTCGAGTTGGGAAGAACTAAAATGCAGATAAAAGAAATACTTGACTTAGGCGCAGGTTCTATAGTAGAATTAGATAAGTTAGCTGGAGAACCGATAGATGTCTTGGTAAATGGTAAATTAATAGCCAAAGGAGAAGTAGTAGTAATAGACGAAAGCTTTGGAATAAGAATAACAGACATAATAAGTCAAATGGAGAGATTAACAAAAGTACAGTAATATATACAAAATATTTTAAGGAGGGAAATTGAATGGCAGTAAAGGTTTTGATAGTAGATGACGCGGCATTTATGAGAATGATGATAAAAAATATACTTGGAAAAGCTGGGTATGAAATAGTAGGGGAAGCAGAAAATGGAGCACAAGCTGTATCTAAATTTAAAGAGATGCAACCTGACTTAATAACTATGGACATAACAATGCCTGAAATGGATGGGATAACAGCAGTAAAAGAGATAATGAAAATGGATAGTTCTGCCAAAATTATAATGTGTAGCGCTATGGGACAACAAGCAATGGTAATAGATGCTATACAAGCAGGCGCAAAAGATTTTATAGTTAAGCCTTTTCAGCCAAATAGAGTACTAGAAGCGGTACAAAAAGTGGTGGGAAGTTAAAAAGATGCAAAATGAAACCTTTAACTTAACCCAATCAGCATTTGCAAGTGGAGATTTAGAAAATATAGGAGGAAATGCGAGTAGTGGCGTTTTTTTAGAATTTTTAGGTTTGCTACTTATATTGATTGTGGCATTTTTTTTGTTAATATACATCAAGAAAAAATCAGGCAATGTGTTTAATAAAGGGAAAAACATACAAGAATATGACAGGTTTTATTTTTTTCCAAAAACATTTTTATCAATAATCAAGCTAGGGGAAGAGTTTTATTTGATGAGTGTAAATGAAGAAAAAATAGATTTGTTGCAAAAGATAGAAGAAAAGGAGTTAATAGATAAATTGAAATTAGAGGATTCGGACAAGTCAAAAAATAAAAAAAGCTTCTCTGAATTTATAAATATGGGAAGTTCTAATTTTGAAAATATAAAAGACAGATTAAAAAATATGAGGCAAAATGACGATGATTAAAAAATTAAAATTTAAAAGATATATAATTTTACTATACCTCCTAATAAGCAGTTTTGTGTATGGGGAGACAATGATACCAATTCCGAAAATAGAGATAGGGGTAGGTGCAAGTCAGGAACCACAAGAAGTTGTGACCAGTTTACAAATATTGATGTTGCTCACAGTGCTCACATTGGCACCAGCGATAATAATGATGACAACTTCATTTATACGGACAATAGTAGTACTTCATTTTGTACGACAAGCCATAGGAATACAGCAACTTCCACCTAATCAAGTTTTGGTTGGGTTAACTTTATTTTTGACTTTTTTTATAATGCAGCCAACAATTGATAAAGTAATGAATAATGGCGTTCAACCTTATTTGGACAAAGAAATAAGCCAAGATGAGATGTTTGACAGGATAGAAAATCCTGTAAAAGAATTTATGTTGCGTCAAACTAAAACAAAAGATTTGGAGTTGTTTTTGAAGATATCAAGGACAAAACCTCCGAAATCTAGAAGAGAAGTACCTATAAGTGTAGTTTTGCCGGCGTTTGTAATTAGTGAGCTAACTAGAGGATTTCAGATTGGCATTTTACTATTTATCCCATTTATAATAATAGATATGATTGTGGCTACAATACTTATGTCGCTTGGAATGATGATGTTGCCACCAGTAATGATATCATTACCATTCAAACTATTATTATTTGTCATGGTAGATGGTTGGAGCTTAATAATAGAATCTTTAGTGCTCAGTTTTGGGTAGGTGATAGAAAGTGTCAGAAGAATTAGTGTTGAGAGTTATAGGAACAGCGTTAATGCTTATTTTAAAGATAACATTACCAGTATTGATAGTGGGGTTATTTGTAGGACTTACAGTAGGATTGTTTCAGGCTACGACTCAGATACAAGAGATGACTCTTAGTTTTATACCCAAAATTATATCTATTTTTTTAGTGATATTTTTTTTAGGGCATTGGATGTTGGTAACTTTAATAGAATATACAAGAGAGTTATTTAGATTGATAGCTACTTTATAGGTTAGAGGGAAATTAGATGGAATTTTTATATGAGCGACTAATAATATTTTTGTTAATATTTTTAAGAATAAGCGGAATATTTATAATAAGTCCGTTTTTTTCGAGCAGTGTAATAAATACAAAAACTAGGTTGGCGTTGACTTTTATTATAAGCTATTTGATGTATTCGGTGATACCTAAAAGTTTGGCATCAGTATCAAACATTAGTTTATACAATTTTTTTTATTTTAGTATAAAGGAATTATTAGTCGGCTTTATAATTGGCTTTTTAGTATTTATGCTTTTTTCAGCTGTACAGACAGCTGCCCAAATTTATAGCATGGACATGGGATTTGGAATGTTAAATATATTCGATCCTTTATCACAGTATCAGATACCTGTATTGGGACAGGTAAATTATATTTTTTTGACTCTTATTTTTTTAAATATGGGAACTCATAGGAGTATCCTTGCTGCGTTGGCAGAGTCATTTTACAAGTACAGAGTAGCAGAAATAAGCTACAATGTAGAAGGTATTACAAAATATATATCGGGTACTTTTGTGTATTACTTTACGATATCCTTAAAAATAGCTTTGCCTTTAGTTGGAGTATTACTTTTGGCAAATGTGATATTAGGAATAATGGCGAGGATAGCTCCACAAATGAATGTATTTTTTATAGGAATGCCACTTAAAATAATGGTAGGATTTTTCATACTAATTGCCTTGATGCCATATTTATTTGGGTTTATGAAAATTCTATTGGATGATGGGATACAGCGATTATATAAGGCAATATCAATTATGTTTTCGTAAAAGAGGTTTTGTAAATGGATGCTTTTTTCAAATTTAAAATTGATTTACAAATATTTGCCTCAGATGAGAAAACTGAAGAGGCAACACCGAAAAAAAAGGAAGAAGCCAGAAAAAAGGGGCAAATAGCAAAAAGTAATGATTTACCGCAAGTAGGGACACTTTTGGCAGGGGTAGTAGTCATACGATATATGTTTAAGTTTTATTTTGAATATTTATATAGAATTTTGAGCAATCATTTCAAAGATATTGCAATAGACGAGCTGACATTTGAGGTTTTACGTGAAGTATTATTGAAATTTTCTGTAGTCTTTGTAGTTATATCAGGACCTGTATTATTTACTGTTTTGCTTGTGGGTTTGCTTGCGAATTATATACAAGTAGGAGTAATGTTTACTTTAGACCCTGTAAAACCAAAATTTAGCAAGGTAAATCCTCTAAGTGGATTAAAAAAATTATTTTCGTTGAAAAAACTAGTAGACTTGATAAAAAATATAGTGAAAATGACTCTTATAGGTTTTTATAGCTATGCAACAGTAAAAAAAGAGTTGTTAAACATAGTACAAATTCCTCAAAAAGGTCTTTTTGAAGGATATATATTAATTTTTAATTTAGCTTATTCAATTGTTATGAAAATAGCATTAGTATTATTTATTATAGCAATTATAGATTATGCATATCAAAAATGGGAACACAATAAGAGTCTTAGAATGAGTAAGCAAGAAATAAAAGATGAATTCAAACAGTCGGAAGGAGACCCCATGATAAAGGGGCGAATGCGACAGATGCAACGGGCACTCCTTAAGAAAAAAATGATACAGGAAGTACCAAATGCAACAGTAGTAATAACAAATCCTACTCATCTATCACTGGCACTAAAGTATGAAAAAGGTATGGTAGCACCCTTGTTGCTAGCAAAGGGAGCGGACAGTGTGGCTATGAGGATACGAGAAATTGCAAAAGAAAACAATATCCCAATGTATGAAAACAAGCCTTTGGCACGTGCATTGTATCAAAGTGTAGAGATAGGAGAAGAAATACCTGAAGAGTTTTATCAAACAGTAGCGGAAATATTGATGATGGTAATGAAAAATGAGATCTAAGAATTTAGAAAATAAAGGTGTTTTTATATGGCAGAGACTACAGGTGGATTAAAAAAAGAAAGTTTGGGAGTATTGGTATCACTATCATTGATAGGGGTAATATTGATGTTTTTTATTCCTGTACCCGGCTTCTTTTTAGATATATTTCAAGCTTTTAATATCACGATATCGATTATGATATTTTTGATGTCGATGTACACAAAAGAACCGCTTGATTTTTCAATTTTTCCTTCATTACTACTGATTACTACCTTGTATAGATTAGCTCTAAATATGGCATCTACAAAATTGATACTTTTGCAAGGCGTAAATTTTGACGGTAAATTAATACAAGCTTTTGGAAACTTTGTAGTTGGAGGGAATTATGTAGTAGGGATAATAGTATTTTTGATACTTGTAATAATTCAGTTTATAGTTATAACAAAAGGTTCTGAAAGAGTAGCGGAAGTTGGAGCGAGATTTACATTAGATGCTATGCCAGGAAAACAGATGAGTATCGATGCGGACTACAATGCAGGACTTATCACAGAACAAGAAGCGAAAGATAGACGAAAAAAAGTACAGCTAGAAGCAGATTTTTATGGGGCTATGGATGGGGCCTCAAAATTTGTAAAAGGAGATGCAATAGCGGGAATAATAATAA
>CAZDNU010000350.1:0-2422 GCA_964506865.1 uncultured Fusobacteriales bacterium
TCTTCTCCTTATTCGGATTTTATATTTATTATTAGTTTCTTATTATAACAAAAAAATTATATAATATCAATAAATTCAAAATTCTTATTTTGTATTTAGCTTACCTTTTTAGCTCATTTTATTATAAAGTTCTTCATTTTTCTACATTTTCTTGCCTATCAATACAAACTTGACCTTAATTCAGTTTGATTTTTACTTAACAGCTTATACGCCATAATACAGGTATCATCTTACCATTCATATAAACTAGGCTTGATTTTGATTTTTCAAAATCACTAGTTGAATTTAGCAATTGCATCAGAAGTGATCGTATTAGGTAAGCTCAAAAGTAAATTTATATTCCGTGATTTCAATCACATCATTTAAAAACAATTTAAAGTATAATTTATTCATCAGAAAGAATAAGTTTTTTTTAACGAGCATAAAATATTTTTATATGAAATTGGATGGATGAGGAAAAATTTAATAAGAAAAATAGTTTATGTGAAACAATGATTACAGAGTTCTGCAACCGACTAGATTAAAAATAAAAAAGGAGGAAATTTATAATGAAAAAAACAATCTATTTTTTACTGGTTATTCTTACTGCCGTGCTAGCTGGCTGTGGAGGTGGAAGTAGTGGTTCTAGTGCGCAATTAGACAGTATCGCCATTACACAAACTCCAAACAAGCTTACTTATAATACGGGAGAAAATTTGGATATAAGCGGTTTAGAGGTCACTGGCTATTATGATGATGATACTAGTAAAGTCGAAGATATTACTATGTCCAATATAAGTGGATTTGATTCTAATACTGCGGGAGAACAAACGATTATTATAAGTGTCGGTAACGAGTCAACTACTTTCACTATTCAGGTAAATGAAATTATTTCTAGTCTTACTCTTAGCGGAGTAGTCAAAGGTGTCAATGATCAAGCATTAGAAGGTGTCTTGCTTACAGTAGGAGAAGAATCTACAATCACCAATTCACAAGGGCTTTATCGTTTAGAAAATTTAGATCCTGATTCTGATAAAATTGTAGTTAAATTTACAAAGGATAATTATTTTGATGTTGTACGTTCTGAAGAAGTCTTTGGAGAACAAAGTAAATATGAAATTGATATTCAAATGATATCTAAAACCGATACAAATGCAACTGAAGCCGTTATCACCTCAACAGATGGTGGAAATATAGAATTGGAAAATGGTTCAAAAGTAGAGTTGTCTTCTAATTCATTTGTGGATAGCAGTGGCGACGATTATACCGGAAATGTAAATGTAAGCCTTGCATACTTAGATCCTACATCTGATAATTTTTCTTTACTTATTCCAGGAGGCAGCATGGAAGCTACGAGGGAAGATGATTCAGAAAGTATCCTTATATCATATGGCATAATCAAAGTAGAATTAGAAGATGAGGCTGGAAATTTGTTGCAACTAAAAGATGATAGCTCATCTAATGCTACAATCACAGTTGCGGTACCTGAATCTCAAAAAGAAAGCGCACCAGATTCCATACCTCTTTGGTATTTTGATGAAGAACAGGGAATATGGATTGAAGATGGAGAAGCTTTCTTAAACGACGACAAAACATTATATATAGGTACTGTTAGCCACTTCACTGATTGGAATTGCGATGTCCCTGTAGCCGAACAATCTATCATAGAAGGATACGTAAAAGATGAGTTTGGAAATCCTATTAATCGAGTTTGGGTGAAATTGGGACAAGTGTCTGCTATTACTGACATAAACGGATATTATAGACGAAGAGTTCCTAGCAACATAGAGATCGAAGTAAGTATTCCTGATTTTTTCGGAATAAGTATAGAGGGGGAAACTGTAGTTGTTGCTCCTGGCGAAACTGAGCGCGTGGATTTTGTAGTTCCGAATTTACAATTAATCGAAGGATATCTTCTATATTCTGACGGTACAAATGCTTCTGGGTTTGTCACTATCGAGTGGGGCGATAACAAAGTGCATGTATATGCTGAAAATGGAGTATTTCAGTTGTCGCTTCCTGAGGATATCACAAATATAAACTATGACGCAATGTCTTCAGATGGCTATACAAAAGAAGGCGGTGCTGATCTTTCATCAGGTACCCTTACTATTACACTTGGAGACGAACAACTTGAGTTTGGCGATAATGAGTTAATCATAGATGGTACTGTTATTCCTAATATGGGGGCATATGCTTATGGCATTATTTATGATGACGAAGAATCTGGAGTTTCCACTAATATTTATGTTTCTGATAATGCTGATTATAATCAAAATCAAAACTTTGTCGGTATGTCATTTGCAATACAATTTTCAGGAAATACTCCAGGAACGTATACCATAAATACACTAACAGAAGAAGGCGTTTTTATGATCTATGACCATGAATCTGCTACAAATATAAAAACCTATGCAGGAGAAAATGTAGTGGTAAATGTGGC
>CAZDNU010000351.1:0-1830 GCA_964506865.1 uncultured Fusobacteriales bacterium
TCCTTCATCATCGCCACCAAAGCTTAATATCAAAGTATCATTTTGTATCTTGTCTACTAAGCCATTTGTAGTCTTGATTGTATCGATAATTCTTTTCAACGACTGCCCTTTTGGAAGATATAGATCTATCTTTTTGTCTGCCACTGCAGCTGCTGCCACTATACTTACATTACTTGTTTTTGATATAATACTTAGTGCATCTGACAAACTCGTTCCTTTAAAGTCAAGCTCATAAGGATATTTCTTTGCTTCCAACTTCTTTTGAAATGCTATACTCTCTGCTGTGGCCTTTGACGCTCTAACAGTAGATTTAATCTCCTCTCCGTAAAAATTGCTTGTTATTATCATTGTGAATAACAGCATAAGTACTATTAATATTTTTTTGTTCATAAAATATTGACCTCCTTTAGTTATATATTATTTTTTTATCTACCCTGCTTATACAATACCTTTGACCATTTTGTCTGTTCGTGAATTATTTTTAGACCTGGTCTCCCATTTATTTCACCTGGCACGATACTAAATGATTCGCCTCCTACTTTGAAGTTGTAAAGCGATCCTGTAATGGTCTTTCTTTGTCGTCCACCCGAACGTCTAGTCCCCTTATCATCTGCTATATAGTAAAAAGTAGCACTCCATCTTCCCGTATCATCTTTTACTATAAATGTTAACTCTACAAAAGTAGAATCGATTAATGCCATTACTTGTTTTTTTCTTTCTTCAATTTTCTTCACATCATATACTTTTGTTTTAAATACATTTTCTCCTTTTGGAAAGTTGTATACCCCTTCCCAAAAATCTTCTTCATCCATATATTCATTGAGTATTCTATATTGTCTTTCATAAGCATTTTTCATATTTTGATAATCTTTATCTTTTCTATAATACTTTCTTAACTCCGTTAGAGCTTTGCTCTTCATAGTCTGTGCGTGTATATTACCGAAGATGCCTAGCAAAAGTAGTATGAAAACTAGTAAGGATCTTTTACTAATTGCTTGATGAATTCGGACTGAAAAGTTCATCATTAGACACCCCCTTATGTATGTAGTATGCTCCAGCTTTAAATTTAGCTTTTACTTTATCGTATGTGTATTCTTTATCTCCATATTTTTTTGTTACTTTTACACCTTTCATATCTAGTTCGCTTCCTTTAAATGTAATCAGCCATTTTGAGTTTTCTAAATAATGGAAAAATCTTGCCACTTGATCAAAATCACCTTGTATCTCATACGGTATAAATCTTTTTGTGTATCCATCTTTTTTTACAGTATCACCTGATTTACCTGTAAACAGCATTTTTAAGTTTAGAGTATTAATAAGCGTTTGTACTAATATCTTTAGATGTGTTTCATCTTCTAAACTAGACTCTCTAAATCTTTGTCGTAACTCATCTAATTCAGCTTCAAATTTTGCTTTTTCTATTTTCAATTTTGCATATTCAGCTTCCACCTGTTTTAATTCAGTCTCTTTTTGTTCTAGCTCTGCTATCTTCTCTTTGAATGTATTTTGCCTATCCATAAGTTTTTTTACATTTGGAACGATAAGTAGCCCTATGCCCAATAACACTATAACTACAATGGCAACATACGTTCCTAGTCTTAGATTTTTTTCTGATACTTTTCCGATCTCTATCATTGCGCCGCACCTCCTTGAGTAGGTTCTGGTGGCAGCGTTGAATATATCGACAATCGATATCTAAATGTATTTACATCATTACCCAAAGATTCTGCATCTTTGATAAACTCTGCTTGTATACCATTATTTTTATATATTGGTGTTTCTTTGTCAATTGCAGGAGTCCTATCTACTAGGTCTCTTTCCATGCCAAGT
>CAZDNU010000352.1:0-4899 GCA_964506865.1 uncultured Fusobacteriales bacterium
TTGAAATTAAAAATAAAAAAGTTATTAACTATGAAAAAAAGAAAATAACGCAATAAATGGGGGTAAATAATTATCCCTGGGTCAAATGACACTATATGAAATTAGAAATTAGTGAACAAGAAAGTATAATTATTTTGAATATAGTAGGAAATTTAGATAAAATAAATGCTGAAAAATTTGAAAAAAAAGCGATGCAAATATTGGAAAATCATGGAAAAATAATTTTCTTGATGGATAGCTGTGAGCATGTATCTGAAGAAGGGATAAAAGCATTAGTAGAGATAGCAAAATATATAAAAAAGAGAAGAGCTATAGGAGTGCTTTGTGGTTTAATTGATGAAGCCTGGGATGTAATAGATCTAGTAGGGTTTAGTCATATCTTGCCAAATTGTAAGGATTTGGATAATGCAATAAAAACCTTGAAAGGAGAAAAAAATGCTAAGAATAGATACGTACCCAACGCATGAATTTAATGGATACAAATTAAGAGCTGGGAAGCCTCTACCATTTGGAGCAACTATAATACCAGGTGGAGTAAATTTTTCTGTATTTTCAAGAGAAGCAAAATCATGTGAATTGGTATTATTTAAGAAGGGAGAAAAAAAATTTTTCGCTGTGATTCCCTTTTTAGACGAATTTAGAATAGGCAATGTTTTTAATATGATTGTTTTTGATTTGAATTATGAAGAGATAGAGTATGGGTTTAGAATGGATGGAGAGTTTAATAAAAAAAAAGGTTTATGGTTTGATAGGGATAAAATACTTTTAGATCCGTATGCAAAAGGAATTGGAGGTAGAGAAGTATGGGGAAGGGAAAGTGATAAAAGAAATAAATATCAACATAGAGCTAAAATTATGTATGATGATTTTGACTGGGAAGATGATAGACCACTTGAAATACCAATGGAAAATTTAATAATTTATGAAATGCATGTAAGAGGATTTACTATTCATAAAAGTTCTAAAGTAAAGCATCCAGGGACTTTTGCAGGTATTCGTGAAAAAATACCGCACTTAAAGGAATTAGGTGTAAATTGTATAGAGTTATTACCTATTTTTGAATTTGATGAACTTGAAAATGAAAAAGTAAATGAAAAAACAGGGCAAAAACTTATGAATTACTGGGGGTATAGTAACGTAGGCTTTTTTGCTCCAAAAGCTGGATATGCAGCAAGTGGAAAAATTGGAATGGAGTCTGATGAGTTAAAAAAAACAATAAAAGACTTACATAAAAATGGTATAGAGGTTATTTTGGATGTAGTATTTAACCATACTGCAGAAGGAAATGAAAAAGGACCATATATATCATTTAGAGGGATTGATAATCGAACTTACTACATGTTAAATCCAAAAGGAGAATACTATAATTTTAGTGGTTGTGGAAATACATTAAATTGTAATAATCCTATTGTTCGAAACTTAATATTAGATTGCTTGAGATATTGGGCTTCAGAATATCATATTGATGGTTTTAGATTTGATCTGGCTTCAATATTAGGAAGAGATCAATTAGGAAAGCCAATGCCAAATCCACCTTTGTTAGAAAGCTTAGCGTTTGATCCTATACTTGGGAAATGTAAATTGATAGCAGAAGCCTGGGATGCTGACGGACTTTATCAAGTGGGAGCTTTTCCATCGTGGGGACGTTGGGCAGAATGGAATGGTAAATACCGAGATGATATCAGAAAATTTTTAAAAGGAGATTCTGGGATGTTAGGCAATATTATAAATTGTTTACAGGGTTCTCCAGATCTTTATGGATGGGAAAAACGTGGTTGTAAGGCATCAATAAATTTTATAACTTGTCATGATGGTTTTACTTTAAATGATTTAGTAAGTTATAATGAAAAGCACAATGAAGCAAATGGTGAAAAAAATAGGGATGGAACAAATGAAAATTATAGTTGGAACTGTGGTTGTGAAGGTGAATGTAGTATTGATGAAGTGAATAAATTAAGAAAAAAACAGATAAAAAATGCGATTACTATTTTAATGTTAAGTCAAGGAATACCAATGATTTTATCTGGTGATGAAATGAGAAATTCTCAATACGGAAATAATAATGCATATTGTCAAGATAATGAAATGTCGTGGTTGAACTGGGAAAATTTAGAAAAAAACAATGAAATATTTGAATACTTCAAAAAAATAATAAGGTTTAGGAAACATCATAATATATTAATGTCAAAGGATCATATACATGATAAAATGCATGAAAAATATGGATATCCAGCTGTATCTTGGCATGGTAAAGAAGCTTGGAATGTTGACTTTTCAAATGAATCACGCGAATTAGGATTTATGTTTGCTGGATTTAACGAGAAAAACAAAAATGATGAATTTATATATATTGGAATGAATATGGGGTGGATGAAAAACAAATTTGAATTACCCACTTTACCAAAAGAAAAGAAATGGTATTTATTTTCAGATACCAATATGACTGATGGAATAGATATATACGGCTTAAATAACGAAAAAAAATTAGAAAATCAAAATAATATAGAAATAGAAGCTAGAAGTATTATACTAGCACTGGGAAAATAAATTCAAAAAGTGCCCCCGGGGCACTTTTTGAAGAATAAAAAATATTATGTATAAAAAAAGGAGTGATAGAAAATGAATAAAAAAATTATAGGAACTATATTTTTGATTTCAAGCATTGTGGTGTTTGGGAATAACGAAGAGGTAAAAATGGAAAATGAAAAAACAGAAGTAAAGGTAAAAGCAGAAGAAGAGAATATTACTAAATCTAGTATTAGTAATATGTTACAAGAAAAGTTGAAAAATAATGAAAATAGAGAAGAAAATGATGCAGAAGCAGAAAAAGAATTAATTGAAAAAGAAAATATAAATCTTTCAGATTCCAAGATAAGTGAAGTTGAGAGACAAAAGGAACAAAATGGAAAAGGAATTGAAACTCCTAAAGAAGAATTAAAGAAGGTTTTCACTGAAGAAGATATTTTAAAAAAATTAGAAAAAGGAACAAAAAAATGGAATGAATTTAGAAAAAGCAACCCAGATTTAGATTTGAAAAAATATAATTTTAGAAATATGGATTTATCTGGAAAAGATTTTTCAGGAGCTAACTTTAGAAATATGGATTTATCTGGAACTAATTTTATAGATACAAAATTAATAGGAACTGATTTCAGTAATACAAATTTGTATCAGTGCAACTTTTTTAAAGCAGATATGAGGAATAGTATATTTAAAGGGGCAGATATGAGGAAGGCAGGACTAAAAAAGACTGTATTACTAAATGCGGATTTCCAAGATACAGTAGTGTCAAAAATATGGTTGGATACATTTAGGAATAAAAATGTAAAAAATTATGGAAAAATTCAGTGGAGATAAGCTTGAAATAAATGATTAATATTAATTCACAAAAAAAAATATAAAAAGAGAGAAAATTTAAAAACTTTCTCTCTTTTCTTTTGGGAAAATAAAAAAACATATGCAATATTAAAATAAAAACTAAAAAGGAGAGTGCAATGAAGAAGATAGTATATGTTTTAAATATTATATTGTGTATAATAATGTGTGGATGTTTTATGGAGGAAGAATGGGATTCCTCAAAAGGAAAAGGGAAGTTATTGAATGAGGATTATATTGAAATAGTAGAGGGGAAATTTACTTTTGAAGTGGAATGTAGCAAGAGAGGTGAAGGACAAGAAGAGTTATATTTGATAGAAAAAGAAACATATCAAGTATTGGAAACAAAATTTCATGAAAATTTATATGTAGTAGAATGTGACGATTCTGATGAAGGAAACTATATTATAAGTTTAAAAGAGAAAAAAGATAAAAAAATAAAAAATAATGAAATAACAATAAAAAAGCAAAAAAAAGTATATGAAAATGGAGAAAGCAACTTAGTGAAAGCAGTTAAAATACCTGAAAATATTGAAATAGTAGAAATAGATGATACTGAAAATGAAGAAAAAGAAGCTATAGAAGAAACTGAGAATTTGTACTTAACAATAAAACTATTAAATGTAATTAAAAATGAAAAGTTTAGATTAGAAATATTAAGAAATGGAAGTATTGTGAAAGAAAAAGACTTTGGAAATGAAATAGCTATGAATACTAAAATATTAAAAATAGACTTAATACAAATTCCTATAAATGACTATGAGTATATAATTTATGATGAGAATCAAGCAATACAGAAAGGTAACTTTATAATTGGAGAGGTTAATAATGAAAAGGAGATATTTCCAAGTAGAACAATAGAGATAGATTTAAGTGAAATTATTGAAGAAAAAGATGAAGAACAAGATGAAGAACAAGATGAAGAACAAGATGAAGAACAAGACATATCTGATGACATAGAAGAAGTATCTGAAGAAGAAAATGATGAGCAAGAAGAAGCAGAAAGTGAAAAAAATGAAGATGAAGAAGCAAAAGAGGAAATAAATCTTTTGCAAACAAAGCTATCAATAGATTATTTAGAAGCTGTTAAGGTAAAAATAAAAGATCAATCTACAGATAAATATATAATAAAAACTAATCAATATAATGAATTAGAAATAAACTTGCAGAGTGATATAAATGAGATAGACATAGTTTTAGAAACAAGCTTAGTCTTTAGCGAAGAAAACTATCTTGGTATGAAAAATGAAATGATAGAAGATAATATCAAATTGAATTTAAAAAATAAAAATGGGGAAATTGAAGTCTATAAAGAGGGCCAGCCAATAGATAAAATAGATATTCTGAAAAGTTTAGAAAAATATGATATAAAATATTTTACTTTTAATACTAATCAATACTTTGATGTAGTTATAAAAAAGAGTAATGATAAATATTTTATAAAAAAATTAAATAGTGAGTATTTGGATAATAATAAAATAATATATAAAGATAAAGTTTATGAGTTTGGAGATGGTGTTTATG
>CAZDNU010000353.1:0-3511 GCA_964506865.1 uncultured Fusobacteriales bacterium
CACATACAAAGCCTGAGCCACCAGCAGTAACAATTATGCCGTATTTTTTTACGAAGACAGTAAGAGAAAATGGTCCTATGATATTTGTATGGCCGGAAGACGGAGCAATAATAAGCCCTATATTTATGCTGACAAAAGCAGATAAAGAGGAAAAAATAAAAAAAATAGCAGAATTTTTTTCATCAAAATATGTTGGAGAGATATTAGCACATAAGGGCCTATTTCCAAGTGTAAATCCAGATGTAGATAACAAAATAGATAAAGATAACAGCTATATGTGGATTGGTTGGGACTATATCTATGCGAATAATATAGGAAATTTATTACAGGAAACTTTAAGCTTATTTAACAAAGGAGCAAAGGGGGAAAAATAAAATGAATTTAATAACAATATCAGGACCACCATCATCAGGGAAAACTTCTATCATACTAAAAACAATAGAGTCGTTGAAACAACGAAATCTTCATGTGGGAGTAGTAAAATTTGATTGTCTGTATACTGATGATGATAAGCTATATGAAAAAATAGGAGTGCCTGTAAAAAAAGGATTATCGGGTTCGCTTTGTCCGGATCATTACTTTGTAAGCAATATAGAAGAGGTAGTACAATGGGGAGTAAAAAATAATCTGGATATATTGATAACCGAAAGTGCGGGGCTTTGCAATAGATGTTCTCCTTATATACAAGAGATAAAAGCTATATGCGTCATAGATAATCTAAGCGGTATAAATACCCCGAAAAAGATAGGACCAATGCTAAAGATGGCGGATATAGTAGTTATAACAAAGGGAGATATAGTCTCACAGGCAGAAAGAGAAGTATTTGCATCAAGAGTACAGTCTGTGAATCCCAAAGCCATAACAATGCATATCAATGGACTAACAGGACAAGGAGCTTTTGAATTTAGTACTTTGCTATATGATGAATCAGACAAAATAGACAGTGTAAAGGGAAAAAAATTAAGATTTTCTATGCCATCGGCTTTGTGCTCCTATTGTTTGGGTGAGACTAGAATAGGGGAAGAACATCAATTAGGTAATGTAAGAAAAATAGACTTGGGTGATAATGATGAATAAAAATATATTGGATAAAAATAGTATAAAAAATGTAATAGAAGAATATCCGTTCATTAATAATTTCTTAGAACAAAATAATCTAAAAGTTGAAGATAATAAGATGAATTTAAGAGAATTTTTCCAAAAATTGAATTATGAGGAAGTGGGGACAACAGGTAAAGAGTTAGAGGTAGCTTTTTTAGAATATTTTACTCAAATGATAGAATTTTTGGGAATAGAAGAAAATGAAAATCAAATAAAAAGTCTGACAATATTACCGGGAGCGCACAAAGACGGAAAGTTAGAGAAATTTGGCAAGCTTACTATAAATAAGGGTGAAATAATATGTATTGTAGGGCCTACAGGAAGTGGCAAAAGCCGTCTATTGGCTGATATTGAGTGGACAGCTCAAAAGGATACACCGACAAAGAGAAGTGTCCTTATAGATGATAAGAAACCGGATAATAAATGGAGGTATTCTTCAAGTAATAGACTAGTAGCCCAACTTTCGCAAAATATGAATTTTGTAATGGATTTAAGTGTATATGAATTTTTAGAATTGCATGCAAAAAGTAGAATGCTAGAGAATGCTGAAGAGATAATAGAAAAGATAATTAATAAAGCAAATGAACTTGCAGGAGAGAAATTTAATCTAGATACTCCTATCACAAGTCTAAGTGGCGGACAATCAAGATCGCTGATGATAGCTGATACCGCAATACTAAGTAAATCTCCAATAGTACTGATAGATGAGATAGAAAATGCTGGAATAGATAGAAAAAAAGCCTTGGAACTGCTGGTAGGAGAAGAAAAAATCGTATTGATGGCGACCCATGATCCCATACTGGCTTTGATGGGTGACAAAAGAATAGTCATAAATAACGGTGGAATAACGAAGGTAATAAATACTAGTGAAACAGAAAAAAAGTTTTTAGGTGAACTAGAAAAAATGGATAGTGTTATACAAAATATGCGACATAAATTAAGATATGGAGAAATAATAGATAGTTTAAATTAAAAAAAAGGGAGTGAGAGAAATGCATGATGGATGTTCTGGAACATTTGAAAACGGGCAACAAGTAGTAAATAAGCTAAGAAATATGGGTTTTTCGAATCAATTTTTGCCAGTAGGATTGTCAATAAAATGTGATGAATGTGGAGAAGAATTTGATATGCAAACATTTGAAGCAGTATGCCCAAATTGCAGTATGGTATATGGCGTTACACCTTGCCATGCTTTCGATATTGCCAACGTACAGCAAGCAGGAAAAAATTACTAAAAAATTATACGATCTAAAAATGAAATATATAAGTTTTAAAAATGGAAGAGTTTTGGAATTAAGTTAACAGAAATAATAAAAAAATAGGAGGAAAAAAAATGAATATAATCAATTTGAATGAACTTAGAGGAGATGCACGAGGTAAGGGAGTAAAAGCATTGCAAATTAAGTCAGAATTTAAAGCAAAAGCAGTAAATATTGTGTTGGAGGCAAAGGGAGAATTGCCAACACATACGACTCCGGTAGATGTTATATTTTATGTAATGAAGGGAAAAGGTGAAGTAGAAATTGGAGAAGAAAGACAGGAAGTAAGTGAAGGAATGTATATTGATAGTCCTGCAAATATACCTCATGCTTGGTATAATCCAAGTGATAATGAATTATCAGTCTTAGTTATAAAATTATTTAGCTAAAAAAAGTAGGTATAAAATGAAGTTTTTGAAAAGATATAATATTAACTAACAAAAAAAATAGAGGAGGAGAAGCGAATATGAGTATGTTTTGTTATCAATGTCAAGAAGCTGCAGGGGGAAAAGGGTGTACAATAAAAGGAGTATGTGGAAAAACAGATACGCAATCAAATAGTATGGATATTTTGTTATATGCACTAAAAGGGATATCATACCTTACTGTACTTGCAAAAGAAAATAAATTAGAATTTGAATCGGACAAAGTAAAGGATCTAGTATTGGATGGCCTATTTACAACTATTACAAACGCAAACTTTGATGATAAGGTAATTTTGGATAAAGCTAAAAAGGCATTTGAAGTACGAGACGAACTAAAAGATATATTGAAAACGGCAGGTGTGAAATTGGAAGATTTACCTGATGCTGTGATATGGGAATACAAAACTGATGAAGAATTGAAGGCCAAGATGAATAAAGTAGGAGTATTGGCAACAGAAAACGAAGATATTAGATCGTTAAGAGAACTTATATTGTATGGTCTGAAAGGCTTGGCTGCGTATACAGAGCATGCAAAAGTATTGGGATATACTAAAAATAGTATAGATGAATTTATACAAAAAGCATTAGCTGCAACACTCGATGATAAACTAGGAGCAGATGAGCTTACAGCCTTGACACTTGAAACAGGAAAATTTGGAGTAGAGGCTATGGCTCTTTTAGATGAAGCAAACACCAAAACTTATGGTAATCCAGAAATTACTGAAG
>CAZDNU010000354.1:0-2520 GCA_964506865.1 uncultured Fusobacteriales bacterium
TGAATTAAAAGTAAATGAGAAGCTGGGCGAAAAGGTGAAAAACATGAGCCGATTGCAAATAATGGAAGAATGCAAAAAATATGCTATGAAATATGTGGAGATCCAAAAAGAAGGATTTAAGCGATTAGGAATACTTGGTGAATGGGATAATCCATATATTACATTAAAACCTGAATACGAAGCCAAGCAGCTTGAAGTTTTTGGGAAACTATATGAAAATGGATATATATTTAAAGGATTGAAACCTATATATTGGTCACCTGTAACAGAGACTGCCTTAGCAGAAGCTGAGATAGAATATCATGATCACACATCACCATCTATATATGTAAGATTTGAAGCAAAATCTGATTTGCTGGAGAAATTTTCTCTAGATACAAAAGTTGACGAAAAAGTATATTGTGTAATCTGGACAACAACTCCATGGACTCTTCCTGGAAATGTAGCAATATGTCTACACCCTGAGCTTGACTATGTATTTGTAAG
The DNA here is from genome assembly GCA_964506865.1 of uncultured Fusobacteriales bacterium. Classification (GTDB taxonomy): domain Bacteria; phylum Fusobacteriota; class Fusobacteriia; order Fusobacteriales; family JAAYPW01; genus CAZDNU01. Next base: position 487 of record CAZDNU010000354.1, read on the forward strand.
AACTAATAAAGGTGTACTAATACTGGCAGAAGGATTGATGGAAAAAGCTCTTGCAGAGATAGGAATAGAAGATTACGAGATACTAAAAACTGTAAAAGGGGATGAATTTGAGAGATTGAATTGTAAACACCCATTTATGGATAGAGATTCATTGATGATATTAGGAGATCATGTAACGCTAGAAGCGGGAACTGGTTGTGTTCACACCGCTCCAGGTCATGGACAAGATGACTACGTGGTGGGGACTAGATACCACCTACCAATATTGTCACCAATAGATCACAAAGGACACCTTACAGAGGAAGCAGGTCAATTTGCTGGTTTGTTTTATAAAAAAGCCAATAAAGAGATAATAGCTTATCTTACGAAAACAGGTGATTTACTTCATACAAAAGATATAAGACATTCATATCCACATGATTGGAGATCGAAGACTCCCGTGATATTTAGAGCTACTGAGCAGTGGTTTGTAAAATGCGAAGGATCCGACCTAAGACAAAAAGCTATGGAAGCTTTGGAAAATGTAAAATTTATACCTGAGTGGGGTAGAAATAGAATAAGCGCTATGCTAGAAACAAGACCGGACTGGTGTATTTCTAGGCAAAGAGTGTGGGGCGTACCTATTCCTATATTTTATAATGAAAAGACAGGAAAAGAGATATTTGACCCTGAAATATTGAAAAATGTAGTAGAAAAAGTAAAAAATGAAGGTAGTGCTGCATGGTACAAATATAGCCCGGAAGAGCTTATGGGGAAAGAAAATCTAGACAAGCTTGGCTTGAAAAATGATGAAGTAAGAAAAGAGACAAACATAATGGACGTATGGTTTGATTCAGGTACAAGTCACAAAGGCGTATTGGATGTATATGACGAGTTGGAAAGTCCTGCTGATATGTATCTTGAAGGAAGTGACCAACATCGTGGATGGTTTCAGACATCATTACTTACGTCTGTAGGAGTAGATGGAAGAGCACCGTTTAAAGAATTGTTGACACATGGCTTTGTAAATGACGGCAAAGGATTTAAAATGAGTAAATCCGCGGGCAATGTGGTAAAGCCACAAGAAGTTATACAAAAATATGGAGCTGATATATTGAGATTGTGGTGTGCATCTGTAGACTACAGAGATGATATAAAAATATCAGAAAATATATTAAAACAGATGACAGAATCGTATAGAAGACTGAGGAATACAGCACGATATATACTTGGAAATATAAATGACTTTGATACAAAACTGGATAAAGTAGAATATAGTGAATTGCTAGAAATAGACAAATGGGCACTACATAAATTAGAAAAGTTAAAAAGAAAAGTAACTGAAAATTATGATAAATATGAGTTTTATAATTTATTTTATGATATACATTATTTTGCGGCAGTAGATATGAGCGCCTTCTATCTAGATATATTAAAAGATAGATTGTATGCGTCTAAAACTGACTCAAAAGAAAGAAGAGCCGCTCAAACTGTTATGGTGGAGATACTGAATGTGATAACAAAGATGATGGCTCCGGTATTATCTTTTACGTCAGAAGAGATATGGCAAAAACTACCAGAAGCGGTAAAAGAATCAGAAAGTGTACTAACAGCAGAATGGTATACAAATAATGATGAAAACTTAAATGAAGAAGTAGCTGAGAAGTGGAATAAAATAGCTGAAATACGAGCAACTGTAAACAAAGCATTGGAAGAAGCTAGGATAAATAAAGTAATTGGACATTCTTTGAATGCCAATGTAAATTTGTATTCGGAAAATACAGAAATGCAAAAGTTTTTGCAAGAAAATCAAAAATTACTAGAAGAAGTATTTATTGTATCGAAGACAACTATAGCTGATGCAAAATTGGGAAAAGAATCTTCTGAAATACATGAGTTGTATATAGAGATAGAAAAAGCGCCAGGAGAAAAATGTGAGAGATGTTGGAAATATTCAGAGCGAATAGGAGAAAATTCAGAATATCCGGATGTATGTCCACGATGTGCCGAAGTTTTATCTTAAAATCTAAAAAAAGGTGATAATATTGAAAAATA
>CAZDNU010000355.1:0-5270 GCA_964506865.1 uncultured Fusobacteriales bacterium
ATAATAAAAAATAGTTTAATATGGATTGGGATTATGTTTTTCTTAGGACTTTTTGCAGGTGCAAAAGCCATGTACATTGGTCATACTTTAGGTGGCTTAGTCTCAGTTGTCCAAGCATTCATGCTGTATTTTGATGTAGAAAAGACAGTGAATTTTGGTATTTATAGCAAAAAATTCACAATCGCATCATATGGCAAACGATATATATTATCAGCTGTAGTCATGACTGCGATGATTTTAATTGATATGCATTACTTTGCATTTGCAATTATAGGATTACATACAATAAAAATAATGGTGATAATACCCTATTATTTTAATAAATTAAAAACAAAACTCGAAAAATTGAATGAAAAATATGATACGGGAAGGAGGTAAAAACTTTAATGAATCTTTTTGGTAGAGAAATTGAATTTGTAACACCGCCTGTAGTGCAAGGAGCTAGATATATATCAATACCAAATCCATTTGGTAAAGAAATAATAGTCACAGAAACAGTAACTACCACTTGGATAATAATGTTGGCTTTTTTATTGATATTTTGGTGGGGAACCAAAGATTTGAAAGAGAAACCAGGTAAAAAGCAGATGTTCTTTGAGATGATATATGATTTTTATGATTGGTTGGCAGGTAATGTCTTGAGTAAATGGAAAGGGAAATTTATGCCATATGTATCAGCACTTATGACATATCTTTTGATTGCCAACATAATTTCACTGCTACCAATACCTTGGTTGTTTAAAACAGAAGCTGGATATAGTATATCAAATTTATTTAAAAGTCCTACATCGGATTTGAATACCACAGTAGGATTAGCACTTATTACCGCAGCTGTGTTTTTGTATTATGGTATAAAAGTAAATGGGATACTGGGATATATGAAATCACTTTTAGAGCCTACACCTTTGATGTTGCCTATGAATATAATAGGAGAGCTGGCAAAACCTCTAAATATATCAATGCGACTTTTTGGTAATATGTTAGGTGGAGCAGTAATTATAACTTTACTATATCAATTTAGTTCATGGCTTTTTTCAAAATTTTATGTGCCGGCACCTGTATTCATAGTTCCGTTGCACTTATATTTTGATATTTTTGCAGGGATTATTCAAAGTTTTGTATTTACAATGTTAACGTTGGTATATATATCAATGGCAGTAGGAGATTCAGAGCCGGAAAATGCATAGCAATAAGATTTTTAAATATAATATAAAAAAAATAAGGAGGAGATATTATATGGAAATGGCAGAAGCAATATATAAAGCAGGGATAGCAATAGGAGCAGGGTCAGCAATGATAGCAGGGATAGGACCAGGTATAGGTGAAGGATATGCTGCAGGAAAAGCGGTAGAAGCCGTAGCAAGACAACCGGAAGCAAAAGCCGATATCATGTTACTGATGTTTGCAGGACAAGCCGTAGCAGAGACTACAGGGATATATGCACTTCTAATTGCACTAATTTTATTGTTTGTAGGAGTATAAGAAAATTAAGCGAAATTAAAAATCAAAAAGTCTAAATAAATCCTTTTGAGAGGAGGCAGAAATGGGAAATGCAGAACCAATTCAGATAAGTTCCATTCTTATCTGGCAAATAGTAAACTTTGCATTGCTGGTTTTTGTATTTAAAAAGTATTTTACAAAACCTATTAAAGGTATAATACAAAAGCGTCAAAGAAGTATAGAAGAAGATCTAGATAGTGCAAAGCAAGCAAATAAAAAAGCAAATACTTACAAAGAAGAATCTGAAAAAGAATTGAAAGATACAAAAAATGAGATACAAAAGATGCTTTCTGAAACAGTAAGTAAAGCAGAGGATATAAAAGACGGCATACTAAAAGAGGCACATGCAACACGAGAGAAAATGATAAAAGCAGCAGAGAGTGACATAATGAAAATGAAAGAGCAAGTGAAAAAAGAGCTACGTACCGAGATGACAGGCATAGCAATACAGCTTGCAGAAAAAATGATAGGTGAAACTATTGATAATAAAAAAAGTGAAAAACTACTTGATGAATTTATCAACAAGGTAGGGGAGTAACTATGAGAAATGACGCATTGAGCGAGAGATATGCCTTAGCAATATATGAATTTGCAAAGGGAAAAAACAAAATAATGAAGGTTTATGAAGAATTAAATGAGCTTGCTAATAATATAACAAAAGATAAGAATCTGAAAGTTCTTCTTACTCATCCTTTGATTGAGGACAAAAATAAAAAAGAAATAATATCGAAAGCATATTCAAAGACATTTACAGAACAGACGATAAATATTATTTTGTACCTTATTGATAAAAGAAGAATAGAGTATTTGGAGCATATAATGATTGATTATCTAAAACTGTACTATAGTGAAAACAATATACTAAAAGTAGAAGCTATATTTGCTGTAAAACCATCAAATAATCAAGAAGAAAACTTACTGAAAAGACTAAAGAAAAAATATCTAAAAGATATAAAAATGTCAGTTAAAGTCGATAAGTCTATACTTGGTGGAGGTATACTAAAAATAGGTGATGAAATAATAGATGGTTCGCTAAAAAGGCAGTTTGAAGTCCTGAAAGGGCAAATATAAATCGCAATGATTAGGAGGTGCAAAAGCTCGTAATGAAAATAAAGCCAGAAGAAATAAGTAGTATAATTAAAAAAGAGATAGAGAATTATGAAAAAACTTTAGATATAAAAAATGTGGGTACTGTTGTAGAAGTAGGAGATGGTATCGCAAGAATATACGGACTTCAAAATGCAATGGCAGGAGAACTCTTGGAGTTTTCCAACAATGTATATGGAATGGCATTGAACTTGGAAGAAAACAATGTAGGAGCAGTTTTGCTTGGAGCAAGTATAAAAGTAAAAGAAGGAGATACAGTAAGATCTACAGGTAGAGTGGTAGAAGTACCTGTAGGTGAAGAATTGCTTGGAAGGGTAGTAAATCCTTTAGGTCAAGCAATAGATGGTAAAGGTGAAATAAATGCAAAACTAAAAATGCCGGTAGAAAATAAAGCACCTGGAATAATAGCTAGAAAATCAGTACACGAACCTTTGCAGACAGGTATAAAATCAATAGATGGAATGGTACCTATTGGACGAGGGCAAAGAGAACTTATAATAGGAGATAGACAAACTGGTAAGACAGCAGTAGCTATAGATGCTATTATAAATCAAAAAAATACTGATGTACATTGTATATATGTAGCAATAGGACAAAAAAGATCTACAGTAGCTCAAGTAGTGAAAAAGCTAGAAGAAGTAGGAGCTATGGAATACACGACTATTGTAGCAGCTACAGCATCAGAACCAGCACCACTGCAATATATAGCTCCATATGCAGGTTGTGCTATGGGAGAATACTTTTTAGAAAATGGAAAGCATGCTCTTATAATATATGATGATTTATCAAAACATGCAGTAGCATACAGAGAGATGTCGCTATTGCTTAGAAGACCTCCTGGTCGAGAAGCTTATCCGGGAGACGTATTTTATCTTCATTCGAGATTGCTGGAAAGAGCAGCTAAGATGAGTGACAAAGAGGGAGCAGGCTCACTAACAGCTCTTCCTATTATCGAGACTCAAGCAGGAGATGTATCAGCATACATACCGACAAATGTTATTTCAATAACAGATGGACAAATATACTTAGAATCATCGCTTTTTAATTCAGGGTTTAGACCTGCGATCAATGCAGGACTTTCTGTATCAAGGGTTGGAGGTTCAGCACAGATAAAAGCGATGAAACAAGTGGCAGCCAAAGTCAAACTAGAACTTGCTCAATATAGAGAATTGCTAGCTTTTGCACAGTTTGGATCAGACCTTGATAAAACTACAAAGGCACAGTTGGAAAGAGGAGCAAGAATAATGGAAATTTTAAAACAAGCACAGTATGCTCCAAATCCTGTAGAAGAACAAGTACTTACATTTTATAGTGTGACAAAAGGTCATCTAGATAGTATTCCTACAGAGGAGATCAGAAGATTTGAAAAAGAGCTAATAGCGTATGTTAGAACAAGCAAAAGTGAGATATTTAAAGAGATACTAGAGAAAAAGAAACTTGATGACAGCCTAACACAAAAGTTAGATGAGGCAATCAGTGGATTTAAAGAAATGTTTAATTAAGAGGTGAGAAGATGGCTGGAGGAAAAACGAGAGAAATAAAGCATAGAATAAGCAGTGTAAAAAATACTCACCAAATAACTAAAGCAATGGATGTAGTATCCTCTACAAAATTTAAAAAATATCACAAGATAGTATTGGCCTCGCGTCCATATTCAGACAACATACAAGGTATAATGAAAAATATATCAAAAGCAGTAAGCAGTGAGCGACATCCGTTGTTTGATGGAAGAGAAAATATAAAAAACGTAGGTCTTATAGTGATTACATCAGATAGAGGTCTTTGTGGAAGTTATAACAACAATGTAATTAAAGAAATGAATAAATTTATAGAAGATAACAAAGACAAAAAAGTATCTGTAATTTCCGTAGGAAAAAAGGTACGAGATTATTGTCGACGAAAAGAAATAGACATGAAAGCAGAGTATATACAACTTATACCGGAGACAATGTTTGACAAGGCAAAAGAGATAAGCGAGAATATAATAGAATTTTTTCATGAAAATATTTTCGATGAAGTGCATATAGTTTATTCAAAATTTGTATCGGCACTAAATTCTGACCTAACTTTAAAAAAGATGATACCATTAGAACGAATAGATTCAGAAGAAAATAATAACTATATATTTGAGCCTTCTGCCGAAACTATACTATCAAGTTTACTTCCAAAATATCTAAATATAGAAATATATCAAGCGATATTGGAAGCAACAGCTAGTGAGCATGCAGCTAGAATGACTGCCATGAAAAGTGCTTCTGATAATGCTGTTGACATGATAGACAAACTAACTTTGGCATTTAATAGAGAACGACAAGCGGTAATAACTCAGGAAATATCGGAAATAGTTGGAGGAGCAAATGCATTACAATAGAAAGAATTTTAGTTTTGCTGTGAGGAGGTAGAAAAATTGGAAAATAAAGGAACATTGGTTCAGGTTATAGGACCTGTAATCGACGTTAAGTTTGAAACAGAACTTCCTGGAATATACAATGCACTGAAATTAAACCTAAGTGAAGGCAGAGAGCTTGTAGCTGAAGTCCAGCAGCATCTTGGAAACAATGTAGTAAGAGCTGTAGCAATGGATGGTACTGATGGAATTGTGCGTGGTATGGAAGTAATAGATACAGGACAGCCAATAAGTGTACCTGTAGGAAGAGGAGTAT
>CAZDNU010000356.1:0-4058 GCA_964506865.1 uncultured Fusobacteriales bacterium
AGATATTGTGATGAAAAATTTTATATTTTTTTCATCACACTCTTTTTTTAAGTTTATATTTAATATATTTATGTACGGTTTTCCATTTTTATCATTTTCTATCTCTATATCTCTTAGTCCATATTTTCTTATTCCTGTCCCCAAAGCCTTATAGAAAGCCTCTTTTCCTGCAAATCTTCCTGCACAAGAAGGGTATGGATTTTTCTTTTGTCCAATATATTTAATTTCTTTTTTAGTCATTATTTTTTCTAAAAATCTTTCATTTTTAATTACAGCTTTTTTTATTCGATCTATTTCTATTATATCGTTCCCTATTCCAAATATATTCATAATTTCTCAACTACTTTATCTTAAATGCTTTTTTAGTATTTTGGTTTGTAATTGCTACAATTTCTTCATATTCCATTCCCTTTAATTCCGCTATCTCTTTGGCTACATATTCTACATAGTCAGGTTGGTTTCTCTTTCCTCTAAACGGAGTTGGAGTTAAATATGGCGCATCTGTTTCTACTAATAATTTTTCAATTGGAAGCTTTTTTACTACCTCTTTTAGCTTATGAGCATTTTTAAAAGTTACTGGTCCACTTATGGAAAAATAAAATCTGTCCATTAGTAACTTTGCACTCTCATAACTCCCAGCATAACTATGCATTATCCCTTCTACATCTTTATATTCCTCCAATATATCCAATGTATCTTTATAAGCATCTCTACAATGTATTACAACAGGTTTATTTAATTTTACAGCTATATCTAGCTGCTTTCTAAACACTAATTGCTGCACGTCTTTTGGTACATAATCTCTATAATAATCCAGTCCAATCTCTCCTACAGCTAGTACTTTTGGATTTTTACTTATCAAGTCATATAACTCTTCACCTACCAAAGTATTATAAGTATCCGAATCATTTGGATGTACTCCTACAGTAGCATATATAAAACCATATTTATTTGCTAGCTTTGTACTTTCTATTGAATTTTTTAGATTATAACCTACATTTATTACAAAATCTAATTTTTCTTTTATTTTTGATAATACTTCATCAAAATCTTCTTTATATTTTTTATCTGTAAGATGGCAGTGTGAGTCTATTAATTTCATCTATATTCCCCCTATTTATACACATATTTTATACTAAATATTGTATCATAATTTTCCTCTATTTGCAACAAAGGCGATAAGCACTTTTACTGTGCCTATCACCTTTTATAGTTTTTTCCTTTATGGTATTAATAAAAATAGTACAAAAAATGCTACAAAAAGAAACAGTATTTTTTTCAAGCTAACTCTCCTTTCAAATTAATATATTTTCCCCACACATTCTTTTATACTACTTTTTTTATATTTTCCTTTTTTTCTGCAAAAAAAAATTAAAGGTGACAAGCACCACCATTAAGTGCCTGTCACCCAAAATTCAATCTATTATTTAACTAATAAGTATCTTGCTTGTAATCCTTCCATTGGTATAGAGCTCGAATTAAATGTTTCTCCTGTGATCAAATCAGTATAATTTGAGCCTACTGTTACATTAAATGTTTCAGAATTTGTACCTACATTCAGGCAAAATACTATTTTCTCACCTGTAGCCGCATCATATTTTAAGTCTATATATTCATTACCTGAAGCTACTAAGTTTTCTCTAGTATTTTCTTGCCAAAGCGCCGAATGCTGTGCTCTTATATCCATTATTTTTGCTGCATATTGTCGCAAATCTTCTTCTTCAGAACTAAACCCTGATATTTTACCATCGTTTCTAGATACATGCATTGTTTTCAAATCTTCGTTCCCAGTTTTACTTCCCCATTCTTCTCCGTAATATACAGTGATTGGTCCAGAATACGCTCCCATAAATGCAAGAGCAGCTTTGTGTCTTTTCCAGTAATTATTATTATTACTACGAGAATTATCTATCAAATCTCCAAATCTTGCCAAATCATGATTTCCTAACATCAAGTTTGGATGAGCCCAATCAGGATAAGCATCATGGCTGTAATCTAGATTTGAAGCTTCATTTACTTCCTTGCCATGCTCTTCTCTAGCAAGAGTTTGTACTAATCTATATCTTGTAGGAAAGTCAAATGCTGAATGTAGCCCTTCCTCATCTGTTCCATAAGTATTTTGAGTTATGCCAGACTCGCCTTCCCAGTCTTCTCCTACTGTATAACCAAGTACTCCCCATTTATTTCCATCCATTTTATTCTCTTCTACTGCTCTTTCTATCTCTTCTCTTATATCATCCCAGTAGAAATTACTTCCACCTTGACCTTTATGATCTCCACCATCTCCAGGTCCTAGTTGATATGATTGGTCAAATCTCCATCCGTCTATTTTGTATTCTCTTATCCAGTAATACACTACATCTTTATAATATTGTAGCGTTGCTCCACCATCTTGATAATTTACAGGATTGCTAGTTGTCGGTACTGATCCGCTAAGTGGCGATGGTGCTATATTCCCTCCAGCATTATGTCCTAATACCCCGTCAAGCAATACATATATACCTCTTGCATGTGCTTTATCTACTAGCTCTCTAAACTTCTCATTAGTACCAAAGTTTGGATCCACATTGAAATAGTCATTTGCAAAATAACCATTATGAGCTTGTTGGCCATTATAAGTAGTAAATATAGGCGTCATCCATATTGCATTAAAGTTCATTGATTCTATATAATCCAACGAATCTATTATTCCTTGTAAGTCGCCATTTGCTCTATATGGTGCCCATTGCCAGTCATACCCTATACTAGGATCTCCATCCATAAACGAACAAACCATAACTTGATATATTCTAAGATTGTCTATATCGTCTACCAATTCAACACTTATATCTTCTCTATATATATCAAAATCAGCTGTTTTACTTCCTGTTTCTTGATTTTCTCCCGTCACAACTAATTTTTTTATTGCTTTATCATCTAAATAGTTTCCAACTACAAATTTTGCTGTATTTCCAATAAAACTTATATTTTCTCCACCTAAAGTAGCTTCTTTCGATACAATAGTACCTCCACTTACATTTATCGTTACTTCATCTTTTTCATTATATCTTGATTTTATAGGACTTACTTCTATTTTCAACTCATTATCTACTAAAGGTTTTCCACTTACCTTGCTACCGTCCGCTTCCCATGTGATATAACCTATCTTAGCTATTTGGTCTTCAGCTGTTACTTTATTTTCTCCACTGACTAACAAATACTCTATTGTATCGTATTCACTCACTATTACCTCATAGTAATTAGGATTTTCTGCATATTCTTGCAAATCACTTTTACCAGGCCATGCTCCAAATATAGGATTGGCGTCTACCCATCCATATATTCCTGTTGCAAAGTCTTTATGTATATATATTCCTATCTCTTCTTTTACTTTTTCTTTTTCTATACTTATAAGTACAGTATCTGAAAAATCCCCTGCAGATGCTTTTAGTGACACAAGATTATCTCCTACTATACCTTTTACGTTTACTACGTAATCAGCTACACTATAATCTACTATTCCTTCTTTGTCTACACTCCAAGTCACGATATTATCTTGACTTCCATCACTATATGATACTGTTGCATCTAAGTCGACACTTTCTCCTACTTCCAAGTTTATTTCCATAGTTGAGTTTATTTCTACATTAGTTATCTCCTTACCTGGCACTTTTTTCCCAAAGTTCCTTACTAATACTACCATATCTTTTATATTTATAATTCCATCTTTTTCTGTAAAACAAAATATGTCTTCCCATACACCAGTTCCTTTGCTTGCAGGAGCTATATCATATTTTGCATCTCCACTTCCGTAATTATTTATAAATGAGTTGAAGTCTAACAAATCAACTTCATTATCCCCATTGAAATCACCTAATAGTTTTTCATTGCCAGCTGTATTTCGTTTCACACCAGCACTTATACTTTCATATGTTACACTTTGATTTAATTTTACATCTACTGCTTTATCCGCTCCATTAATTACAAATAATTCATCACCTTGTTTTACACTTTCCCCTAATACAACAAGTAAACCAGTATCAGTTTTCTTTGTAAACGCAAAGTTGCTTTTTATACTA
>CAZDNU010000357.1:0-6446 GCA_964506865.1 uncultured Fusobacteriales bacterium
AATAAAATTATCAACTTATGCGTTTTAGGGGAACAAACGCTAAGCAAATCTAACTTACTACTTTCGAAGATTTGGTAAGATAAGCCCCTCCACTGAATCCAAGTTCGACTTTATCCTCGTGCAAGCTCTCTAGGTGAACAAAATCTTAGTTCAACTGTAGGGGCACACCTGTGTGTGCGCCCAGTATAACTACACTAAATTAAGTCCAAATTCATAGTATAAATGCTAAATTAAAATTGTACATACTTATTTTAACATTTATACCACACTTTTTACTTAGACTTAGCTTTGCGTTTAGCAAAGTTTAGCTCGCAAAATTGATGTGCATAAGAGAGCTACGCACTTGGTATTCTGTCGTCACTAAGGTTCAGCGGGGATGAAGAAAATCCCCACTGAACCCAAGTTCGACTTTACCCTCGTGCAAGCTCTCTAGGTGAACAAAATCTTAGTTTAACTGTAGGGGTGCACCTGTGTGTGCGCCCAGCATAACAACACTAAATTAAGTCCAAATTCATAGTGTAACTGCTAAATTAAAATTGTACATACTTATTTTGACATTAGTTCGACTATATGAAATGGAGTTGTGAGATTATGAAAATATTGATAACTGGAGCAAATGGAACGGTTGGAACAGGTCTACGGAAACATCTAAAGTCCAAAGGTCATGAAGTAATCGCTTGGGATAGAACAAAGGTAGATATAAGTAATTATCATGACATGGAAAGATATATAAAAGAAGTAAATCCCAATGTGATTTATCACTTGGCAATATTATCAGAGCCTACAGGTATGCAAAACGAAGACTGGGTAGTAAACTATTTATGGCCATCAGAATTAGCATGGATTAGCAAAAATTTAAATATAAAATTTGTATTTACAAGTACAGCATTGGTATTTAGCAATGATGCAAAAGGGCCTTTTACTCCGCAAAGTCATCCGGATGCCGATGAAGGGTATGGGCGTGGGAAATTAATAGCTGAAGAAAGGATTTTTTATCAAAATCCTAATTCATATGTGCTGCGAATTGGTTGGCAAATAGGTGAAGACGACGGTACGAATAACATGGTGGCATTTTTATCAAAACAGATGCGAGAAAACGGCAAAATAGAGTGCAGTGATTCGTGGTATCCTGCTTGCTCTTTCATAGAAGATACAGCTAGAGCACTAGAAGAACTAATAGAAAAAAAACCTAGTTTATATATGTTTGATTCAAATAAAAAATGGACTTTTTATGAAATCGTTCTAGCTTTGAAAGAAAAATACAATAAAGATTGGAAAGTAATAAAAAATAATGATTATAAATATGATCAAAGACTAATAGATGACAGACTTTGCAAAAGAAGTCTAGCAAAACATATTTCGCTGAATAATTAAGTCTGAGATAATCAGATTAAATAGGCTAAAAAAATATACTGTATGTTATATTATGTAATATATGAGGTAATTAAAAAAAACGAAGAGGAGGAAGTAATGAAGAAATTAGTATTAAGCTTACTGGTGATAAGCGTAATTGTTTTTGGGGGATGTGGTAGTAGTAGCGGTGGAGGTACAAACACAGGCCCGCTTGTAGTGTATTTTGAAAAACCTGCAGATTGGACAAATCCAAGTGTTTATTTCTATTCTACTGATTCTGGATTAGAAATAGAGTGGGATGAGGCTCCGGTTATGACAGAATATGAAGAAGCCGATGGATGGTATATGTATGAATTTGAAGACGGAATTGGTAGTGCTAGAATCATTTTTAAGGACAATAGCGGCAATCAAATGCCACCCACAGGTGTAAATGGAAAAGAGATTAGTGAACCAACATGGTTTTTTAGTGATTATGACACAAATGTTACGTCAAATCCATTTGTAGATTCTACTCCAACAATACTTACAAGCCCTGCAGGGACTGACTTTATTGACACACTAGAATTAAGTATTAACTTAGTAAGTGTAGAAGAGGTAACAGAGCTTTACTATACATTGGATGGTACAGATTATGATATAGATATGGAAACTCCTAGGATAGTATTGGGAGAGGACTTAGAAATCGGAGATACTCTTCAATTTACGATAACAGCGGTAAATATACATGGCACAACAACAAATGAATATACTTATATAAAAACCATTGACGAGACGTTGGAAAAGAAAACAGCGCATAATGAACTTAGAATATATCAGATAATGGTAGAAGCATATAGAGATGGTGAAGCTGGTGGCTATGGTGTAGGCTATGGACCGAGTCATCATAACGGTGATATACGTGGGATAATAGAGGCACTAGACTATATAGATGACTTAGGAATGAATGCAATATGGTTGACCCCTGTATTTCACTCATATACACTTGAAAAAAAATTACAAGCTACAGGATATTTTTGTGATGATTACTATACAGTAGATCCACTATTTGGAAGTAATGATGACTTGAAGGAATTAATAGACGAGGCACATAAACGAGGAATATATGTTATATTAGATGGTGTATTTGGTCATCATGGAAGCAAAAAAATCGATGGTGTGGTAGATTATGAGCAAACAGATATAAATAGTTATAATGTAAGCTATCCTGAAAGTTTAGATTTCTATACAGATGTGGCAACATATTGGATAGATGAATATGAGATAGATGGTTGGAGATTGGATCAAGCTTATCAACTATATCAAAGTGGCACAAATTATTGGAAATATATAAGACGAGCAGTAGAAAGTTTGGCTGAGGAAAGAGAAGCAAGTGGCAAAGAGTGGGGAACACTGGGATATATGGTAGGAGAGATATGGGATGGTGGCGGATCACAGATTGACAGTCAGGGGCTATCTCAAAATGGACTTAGATCATGTTTTGATTTTCCTATGAGATATTCACTGGTCCAAGTATTGGCTACTCAAGAAGATTATACTGCTTCATATGCAATGGATCAGCCTGCATCAAGACTAAATAATACATTTTATAGTGTAAATGAAAACTATCCTGATTATGCACAAATGAATATGTTTATCACGAATCATGATGTTGTGAGATTTGGGGATCTACTACAGCGAGCAGGCAAGACAAACTACTATTGGGAAAGACATAAACTGGCATTAGGATTTATGGCAGCATACACAGGGCCTATTACTTTGTATTATGGTGATGAATATGGTGATGAAGTCGATGGGTTCGTATACGAAGGTGATAAAGATTACTATGATGATCACAGTGCAAGAAGTTCTGGGCGTATAGATGGATTTGATGCCCAAGAACAAGACTTGATTGATTATACAAAAAAATTGATGGCGCTACGAGAACAGTATAGCTCACTATGGAATGGAACAAGAGTAAATTTAATAGCAGATGATAAGTTTTATGCAGACCTAAAAACAGATAATGAAAGTAAAATAATATATGTAATGAACATAACTGAAAATTCACAAGAAATAGAATTAGATTTTTCAAATTTGGATTTTGAAGTAAACGAATTAGAGGATCTTATTACCGGTGAGATATTACCAATAAGTTCATCAACTTTTACTGACAACATGAAAGCATTAACATCGAGATTTTTATTGATAAAATAGTATACTATGAAGACAAGTCCTCCTTCTTTGCATATAAATGTTTTAGAAGGGGGACTTCTTTAAAAAAAATATCTGGACTAAGAGTAAAATTATTTTCATAAAAACACATTTTAATAGAGGAAATTAAGGTAAAATTTTGTAAATATTATTAGACGAAAAAATGAGGTGAAAAATATGCAAAAAAAAATCATAGTGTTATTATTTTTTATATGTTTTATTTTGGCATGTACAGACAATGTAAAACAATACGGAGAAGCAAATGTGGATAAGATTATACTTAGTGCAGATAAGAGTACGATAAGTGCAGACGGCGAAGATTTAGTTAACTTTGCAGTAAAGGTATATGATAAGGATGGCAACGAAATAGAAAAAGATGTGAGAATATATATAAATAATACGGCTCAAAGTATTCCGTATTTTAGTACATATACTCCCGGAGTCTATAATGTGTATGCTGTAGCTGAAGGCGTAGAAAGCAATGTAATACAAATAGAGGCAATAAGCAATAAGTTATATGATATAGATCTACAAAATACAGAAAAGAAGGGTATAATTGTATTAAATAAAAATGGAAAAGCTGAATATAATATTGAGAGTATTGGAAATATATATGATGACTTTAAAAGTAGCGCAAGTGCAAGCAAATCATCTATTCCATATAAGCAAAAAATTCCAAAAAAAGATAAGAAGATAAAATTTCGAGGAGATTATGAGAGATATCAAAACCGACGACTTGTAGAGAAAAGGATAGATGAAAATACAGAACAACATAATTTTTTAGTTTATGATTTAGGTTCATACTATACTGTCACTTCGGAAAAAGTATATGGTAACAGTGAAAGTCATTGTTTGATATTTGTAGAAGAGAGTAGCCAAACGATAAATACGATAAATTGGAATCTGATTGGGCAATATTTTGACAATAATATTTATCCAAAAATGAGTGCAATGTTCGGAGATGTAAGCGATATTGATGGAAATAACAAAGTGGTAATATTTTATAGTGATCTAGGAACAGACTATTTTGGATATTTTGATCCAAATGACTATACTGATGGCAACAATATGGAGATTCTTTATATGAATTCTGAACTAAGTGATTATGGGTATCCTCCAAATTCAGAAGAGATGCTTAGTACATTAACACATGAATTTCAGCATATGATTAGCTTTGGGACAAGATTAGAAGCTGGAAAAAAAATATTGGATGCGTGGCTTGATGAAGCATTGTCAGTATCAGCCGAGCACTATGTGTCCAACAGTGCGAGGGAGATATATGTAGATGTAATGCAAGAAGATGCAAAATCTAAAATCCGAAATGGTTATCCACTGACATATTTTAACTACAATGATGATGGAGAAAGTTATTCGATGTCGTATACTTTCATGCAGTACTGCAAAAATCAATATTCGGGACGAGAGGCACTGTTTCGAGAGATAATAGAACACGAACATAGTGACTATCGCGCAGTAGAAGACATAATGACAGCAGATGAATCCAGATTTCATAATTTTGGAGATATTATAGCATATTATAAAATTGCAAATATGATAAATGATAGCGGAATATATGGGTATGGGAATGACAAAGATAAATTTGATTTTACAAATTCAGATGTAATATTGCCACCAGATGAAAAGTTTATAGGCTATATTTCCGGCGGTGCTGCAGTATATTATAGCACAGAGGAAACGTACTTAGAACAGTTCCAGCCGTCAGGAGAAGGAGAAAATATTATTTATTACAGGATAAGGTAAAGAATTGATTCATAGGAGGAGCTTATGAAAAGAATATTGATTTTGATAGTGTATATGTTGATGTCTACTTTAGTATTCTCAGTTGATTATTATAAGGGAAAGATATTTACAACGAAAATAATACCTGTATCAGTGGCTGCTGATGCAGAGCAAAATGTATATATAGCAGATCAGTTAACCAATAGTGTTTTAAAATATGATAAAGATGGCAAATATATAGTATCATTTGGTCTAAAGGCACGTAAAAAAGAGAAAAATATAAGAGTATATCCTTTGATTGCAGATATATTTGTAAAGGGAAATTTAGTATATATACTTGATGTAAATATAGGAGTAGCTATATTTGATAACAAGGGAAATTTTGTGAAAAAAATTGACTTGAAACCTGGGAAATTATTGGGAGAAGTAAAAAAACCTCAAGCTATTTTTGTAAGTGATAATAATATTTTTATCAGTGATACAGAAAACAATAGAATCCAGATACTGGGACTAAATGGAGAGCTGGGGCGCGAATTTGGGTATAAAGGCAACTTACCAGGAAACTTTGTATTTCCAAAGGGCGTAACTGTGACACCTGACTATATTATGGTATCGGATACAGTAAACTCCAGGGTATCAGTACATGATTATGATGGTTTTTATGAAGAAGAATTAGAAATATCTGATGAACATCCAAAGCTTGAGTTTGTTTCGCCAGAAGATGTGTTTTACCATGAAAGTCAAAAGAATATTTTTGTAGTGGATGCAGGAACCGAACAAGTCAAAGTGTTTGATGAAAACTTAGACTTGATACTTGTATTTGGAAGTAAAGGGCAAGAAAAAAATCAATTTAGTGGAATTCGTGATATTTGGGTAGATGATGACAGAATATATATTGCAGATACAGCAAACAAGTGTGTAAAAGTATTTCAAAATGACTTTACTGATATTAGGTTTTTAATGGAGTTGGGAAAAACTAATATATTTTTAGTATTTTTAAAATTACTCTTGTTAGTTTTATTCATAATATTTACAATAAGAATAATTATAAAGAAAATAAAAGAAAAAAGAGGTATGTATAATGGAAAATAAAAATATAGGTGTTTTTGATTCGGGCCTAGGAGGTCTGACTGTGACAAAAGAACTTATGAAACTCTTACCAA
>CAZDNU010000358.1:0-8072 GCA_964506865.1 uncultured Fusobacteriales bacterium
GTCTCCTCCCTTCTTACTTCGCCTTATTTATTAATATATTTTATCACATTATTATGAGTATTACAATAAGAAAAATAGCTTTTAGGCGTACGCCTAAAAGCTATTTTTCCTTAATTTTATAATTTCCACCTAAATATTTTTCAAACAAAATCGAAGATAATATTATCAATGGCAACGATACCGATAACCGAATCAGTGTAAATTTTAGTCCCACATATGATGCTTCATACACTGTCATAGGCACTCTAGCTACTGCTGCAGCTCCTATATATGTAAATATCGCACTTAGTCTTGCACCTTTTTTGTATAACGAATATGATACCGGAAAAGCTACGTATAACCCTCCTACTGTAGTCCCTGACAATAAAATAGCCCAAAAATATGCACGTATTCCCGAATCTTGTCCCATATGCGCGATTATCAGCTCTTTTTTTACCCATACTTCAAATATTCCGATTAATATAAATACAGCAGGTAAAAAAGATATCATCGACTTAAAAATATATAAAAATTAAATCCAATCTCTTCTCCAGGTTCAAATTTTATTATAAAACTAAATAACACTATTAATAAAAATACACTTGGA
The DNA here is from genome assembly GCA_964506865.1 of uncultured Fusobacteriales bacterium. Lineage (GTDB taxonomy): Bacteria > Fusobacteriota > Fusobacteriia > Fusobacteriales > JAAYPW01 > CAZDNU01. Next base: position 587 of record CAZDNU010000358.1, read on the forward strand.
AATATTAATTTCTTTTTTTTCAATTTAAAATACCTCCCCATAAATTATCCCTACAAGTATCGCCACTATAATAGATATTGTGTATGATACAATATTACGTATGATAGACACCTTAACACCGAAATACTCTTTTTCTACAGGAAAACTTAGTACCCCTACCATCATGAGTGTATTTGTAAATCCTGCTAGTATCATGTACGGCACTCCTTTTTCCAATAATAATTTTGCTAGTGGAAAAGCTATAAATCCCGGCATTAGCGTGACCGATCCAATAACGCTAACATTAATAAGTCCGAGTGCCGAACTATCTTCTCCTAAATATCTAGCAATAAGAGAGTCATCCACAAAGTATAGTGATATAGCAATCAAAGCTGACATAGTAAGAAATATAGGCATCTGAAATATCATTTTTTTTAATCCTACTTTTATACTTTTTACTGTTTTTTTTCTGTCTACGAAAAACAACACAATTAAAATAAGTCCTGTTATTATGTAAATCATTGCTACTCCTTTCATTTTATAATTTTTTCCTATTATAGCATATACTATTATATTCTATTGTAACATATGTTACGCTTTTTCTAAAAATTTAAAAAAGCCAACCTTGTGGTCAGCCTTTCATTATATATCTAATTTAAAGTAATTATTTAAAAACTTACCTACTCCGCTTTCATCATTTGAGGGTGCTATATTGTCTTGAAATTCATTTTTTATATCAATTGGAGCATTCTCCATTACTACCCCTATATTTGCATATCTTAGCATTTCTAGGTCATTATATGCATCTCCTATTGCCATCAAGTTTTTTGGCTCGATTTTATCAAGTTTTAAAACTTTTGCTAGTGCCGCGCCTTTTGATATAGTTTTGTTTAGCATTTCAAAATACATTGGCTTAGAATACGCATGATAAATTTTATCTCCTATTTGATTCAATATATCTTTTTCTATTATTTTTAATTTTTCTGGACTACCTACAAACATAGTTTTAGTAAAGTGGTATGTTTCAAATTCATCAAAATCTATCAAAGTGTATTTAAGACCAGAATTTTTTTTGTAAAATATAGCTTCGTCTCTTTCTCTTTCAATGTACCAAATTTCATTTTGAAATATATTTAAATGTGCATCATATTTTCTTGCTATATCTATTATAAGCTTACCATATTCGGCCTCCAAGCTTATTTCTTGCAAAATATTGTCTGCGCTATCTACTATCATCGCGCCATTATAACATATTGTTTTAGTATTTATTCCTAATTTCAATCTGTAAGGTCTCATTGATTTGTATATACGTCCTGTAGCAAGGTATACCTTTATACCTCTTTCAATTAACTTGCTTATTGCTTTCTTATTAAATTCTGATATTTCTTTTTGTTCATTTAATAACGTCCCATCTAAATCTATTGCTATAGCTTTTATATTCACTCACTTCAAAACAAGTTGGTATTTATTCTAAACTTGTTTTTTTCACCTCCTAAAAAGATACTATAGCTATTTTAACTCATTTTGAAAATATTTTCAATATCTAAAATCAGAGATGCATTTCCATCACCTAGTATAGCAGCTCCAAATATATGCTTTACATCTGCAAAGTCATCACCAATCGACTTAACTACAACTTCTCTTCTTTCTAGTATATCTGTTACCACCAAAGCTCGTAAAACCTTATCTGATTCTAGTACTACTACTATTTTTTCTTCCAAATCAATATCATCCATATCAAAAAATTTCTTCATTGGTATTAAGTTTATGATGCTATCACGAAGTTTTACTTTTACCCTTTTTCCTTTTATGTATATCCATTTATCTTCATCTACTTTAAATATCTCTTTGATATAATTTGTAGGTATTATATAGTTTTGACTTGCTATATCTACTACTGTACCATTCATAGCTGTCATATTTTTAGGTACTCGAATAGTAAATTTCGATCCCAAACCTGCATGCGTTTCTATACTAAGTTTCCCACCTAACTTTGACACTTCAGTTTTTACTACATCCATACCGACACCTCTACCGGATATTGTATCAACCTGATCAGAAGTAGAAAATCCAGGATGCATTATAAATTCGACTATCTCATTTTCGGTATACTCTTTTCCTTCTTCAAGCAAACCTTTTTCTCTTGCTTTATTATATACTTTTGCTATGTCTATACCACGTCCATCATCTGATATTTCTATATATACATGTCCTTTGACGCTATATGCTATAATCACCAAATTTCCTTTACTAGATTTATCTGATATTTGCCTTTCTTCTTGGCTTTCAATACCATGTGCAATGGAATTTTTTACCAAGTGCAATAAAGGGTCTAGTATCTTATTTGCTACCAATCTATCAATCTCTGTATCTTCTCCTATTATTTCCAAATCAATTTTTTTATTCATCTTCTTGGCTGTATCTCTTACTGTTATTTTTACTTTTTGAAATATACTTTTCAAAGTAATCATACGAAATGAAATAGATAAATCTTGTATCTCTTTTGTTATTCGAAACATTTTGCTAAGATTTTTAAAAAAGAGACTATCCTGGTTAAATTTATCTTTTGCTTCTTGACTTACTTGTGACTGTACCACAATCAATTCTTCCAACATATCCACAAGCGAATCCGCTTTACTTGCAGGAATTCTTATATTTTCATGTATATCCCCACTAGATTTTGTAGCTATCTTTTTATTTTTCTGAGTTTTGCTTGGAGCTTTTGACTTGACTTCTTTTAATTTTTCACTAAAACTATCATAACGCTCACAAAAATTTTCCAGATTATTTTTGTAGTCATCAGATATAAAAAAATCATCATCTCTTACGGCTTTTAATAAAAGTTTTGCTCCCTCTTGAAATAGCTCTTTCTTTTCTTCTGAAAATTTATAATTTTCTAAAACAAAGCTTTCATTTATGCATTTAAGTACATCTTGTAATTTTATTTTTTTACTTTCTCCCAATACCTGAAACAATTCTTCAATTGCTATCATATTATCTGATATTTGTCGCGTTAGTGCCTTTATATCAGCATCTTCATCCATATCTCCTATTATTTCTAATATTTCTGCACATTCACTATTCAACTCATCAGAATACAAGCTCATCTCATTGCCCTGCTCCACATCCATACTGTTATTTTCACTGAATTCCTCAACTTGTTTTTCTGTATCAATTTTCGCATCAAAGTTATATTCTTGTTTTATTTCCTTTAATTCTTCTAATTCAAAATCTTCGACTTCCATTATTTTCATTATTTCATCTACTATTGCATCAGCCTTTTCCGTCAAAAGCAAACCACACAGTATATTACCCTGCATTTCGGAATTACCACTACTTAATTTTTCATATTTTGGAATAGAGTATACATATTTAGAGTTTTTTCTCAATATCTCCAGTGCCATATATGCTCTCACTGATTTAAAAAATGAGTTCTTATTTATATATACTTTAAATAATTGGAGTTCTTTACCCTTATCAAAGTCCTGCTTGATCTTTGCATATTCTTCATCAGTAAATAGCAATGTTGCATTTTCGTCTTCTGACTCCAAATATAACCCGTCTTCTTCTGTAAGGTATGATGCTAGGTTGCTTACTAATTCATCTATTCCTTCCAGCGCTTCATCATCTTCGCCACCAGTATTTCCCACGCATTCCAGTATCTTATGCAAATAGTTTTTCCCTCTCACAAATAACTTAAATATGTCTTCATTATATTCTAGCTTGCCTTCGCGGATATCATATAATACGTCTTCCATCTTATGAGTCAACGCTTCCATTTTTTCAAATTCCATTGCCGCGGCCATACCTTTTAAAGAATGGGCATATCGAAATACTTCATTTATTATATCATCATTTTGATTTGTTTTTCTATTTTCCAAATTTTGCAAGCCACTATCTAAGTTTTCCAAAAGCTCTGACATATCTTCTAAAAATTCTTCAAAAAACTCTGTATTATCTAAATCCATTTTTTCCTGCCAGATTCATCTGACAGTTTTCACCTCCATTCTTAAAAGAGTGTTGTTTGTATTTCTATACATTCTTCATTATCTCTTCAGCTATTTTATCTACTGGCAAAACTTTGCAAACTGCGCCTATATCCATTGCTTCTTTCGGCATCCCATACACTACCGAGCTTTTCTCGTCTTGTGCTATAGTATATGCTCCCATACTTCTCATATCCAAAAGTCCTTCTGCTCCATCTTTTCCCATTCCAGTCAATATAACGCCTATTGCATTTTTCCCGGCATACTTTGCTACTGATTTAAATAAAACTTCCACAGCTGGTCTTTGATGATGAACAAGCGGACCATCTTTTACTTCGACTCTATATGCATTAGTCTTTTTTAACACCAAATGTTTATTTCCCGGTGCTAGTAAAGCCAAATTATTTTGCAGTACATCATTATTTTTTGCTTCTCTTACCTCAAAACCACATAGACTATTCAATCTTTGTGCAAATGCTTCAGTAAACCCTTCTGGCATGTGCTGTACTATCAATATTGGTGGTACTTCAGCTGGTAATCTTATCAATACATTTTTTATTGCTTCTGTCCCCCCTGTAGACGCTCCAATCACTATTACTTTATTACTAGTAATATGCCTAGAAGGTATCCTATTTACTATATTGATCTCTTTTCGTTTTGTTATCTCTATTTTTTTATTTAATTTTGCTCTACTTACAGCTCTTACTTTTTCTACTAATTGCTCGCCCATATCCTTTACAGAAAATGATGTTCCTGGTTTCTTTAATACTTCCATCGCTCCACTTTCTATTGCCTCCAAGGCTATCTTGCTACCTTGGGCTGCCAATGAGCTGACTATGATCACAGGCAAGGGGTAGTGTTTCATTAGTTTTTTTAAAAAAGTAAGCCCATCCATTTTTGGCATCTCTATATCTAATATAATAATGTCTGGCTTTAAGTATACTATTTTATCTCGACCGATTACAGGATCAGGGGCTGTGCCTACGACTTCCATATCTTTTTCCTTATCGAGTACTTGAGAAAATACTTTTCTCACCATCGCCGAATCATCTATGATTAAAATTTTTATTTTATCGCCCATTTCTAATCCTCTCCTCAATATTATCATTCCGGATAAATTCAACACGTAATTCTCCTGTATGGGTATCGAAAAATATTTTTCTCCCCTTTATTCCACCAAATTCGGTTCGACTAAGAGTTATTTTATATTTCGCAAGTATATCTCTTGCCACTTTTATATTCCCATCTCCTACTACCAAACTAAGATGAATATTTCTAGCTCCCCCTACTGCATAAGCCTTTAAATTATGTATATCGGCTCCCTTTTCTCTCATCATTTTTATCATGTAAGGTATCGATACATTACCATATCTAGCTGTCCTTCGAAATTTATCTGTGCACTCAGGATAAATATAGTGATTTACCGCACCTATTTTATTTTTGGGATCCCACAAACACACAGCTACACAAGATCCCAGTACAGTTTCTACAATATAGGCTTCTGCACTTATAAATATATAACCTGGTTGTAGAAAATAAGTTTTTTTTTCCAATATCATCACATCACTTTCAATATATAATAGCTAATATTTTCTACTCCTATTTTAAATATATTGTAGGCTTTAGATATTTATAATTATGTTTTAGATAACTCAAACTTTCTGAATGCCCTACAAAAAGCAAACCGCCTTTTGATGTATGATTATAAAAATCATTTATAAGCTTTTCTTGAAATATAGAATCAAAATATATCATAACATTACGACAAAATATAATATCAAACTGTTTTTTAAATGGAAAACTTGCCTTTAAATTAAAAGCTCTAAATGTAACTAAATTTTTCAGCTCAGGTTTGACTTTCATATCTGTTTTTTCCTGTATAAAATATTTTTGAAGATGATAATGTTGTATTTGAGATTTCATTGTTAGTGGATATTTGCCTTCAATTGCTTTTTTCAAAACTTTATGGCTAATATCTGTTGCCAAAATTTTTATTTTAATATTTTGGGGCAGACACTCTTTTAAAGTGATTGCAATAGAATACGGTTCTTCTCCTGTGGAGCAAGCCGAACTCCAAACTCTGATCTCATTATTTTGTATTATTCTTGGATTTAGCTGAATTATATTTTCAATATTATCTCTTATATAGTTAAAGTGATTTATTTCTCGAAAAAAATCTGTTTTATTAATTGTGATTTCATTTAAAAAGTCTATAGTCATCTCTTTATCTGTATCTTTTTTTAATGTATTATAATATTCCTGATATGACATATTATTTTTTTCGACTAATTTTATTAATTTCATTTCAAATCCATGTCTCTTACTTTCATTTATATTTATTCCAAATTTATGATAAACAAAGTCCTTAAATAAATTAAAATAATCTTCAGGCACTTTTTTATCATACGTCCGTGACAATATATCACTATTTTGCTTGATTATATTTCCAGTGCTTTTTTTTATAAGATCATTTATTTTATCGTCCCCCATTTTCTTCACCCGCTTTTCTATAAGTTATTTGAATAAGCTTTCTATATCTAAAATTAACGCTACTTTTCCATCTCCTAGTATTGAAGCACCAGATATATAATTTATATTCCCTACCTCTTCACCTATTGATTTTACTACAATTTCTCGTCTTTCTACTACTTCATCCACTTGAATTGCTCTATGTTTTCCTTCTAGCTCTAATACTATTATTATTTTGGCCTCTGATTTCAAAGAAAAAATATCCTCGTTTGACAATATCGGAACTATTTTGCCTCTTATCTTAAAATACTTCTCTTTTCCCTTTACATTTACTAGTATTTTTTCATCATAACGTATTATTTCTTTGATATAATTTGTAGGTAATATATATTTTTTATCTTGAATCGCTACTACAGTCCCATTCAAAGCCGCCATATTTATAGGTATTTTCAAAATAAATGTGCTACCCTCGCCTTTTTTCGTTTCAATACTCACTTTGCCTGAAACTTTTCGTATCTCTTCTCGTACCACATCCATACCGACGCCTCGTCCCGATATTTTGTCCACATCTTGTTTCGTAGAAAATCCCGGTAAAAATATAAAGTTTATAATTTCTTCTTCGCTATATTTTGTGTTTCTTTCTACTAGATTTTTTTTTAGTGCTATATTCTTGATTGTGTCCAAGTCCAGCCCCTTACCGTCATCAGATATTTTTATATATACATTTCCCCGTTTACTAAATGCTTTTATTATTATTTTGCCTGTAGGGTCTTTATCAGTTTTTGCTCGTTCTTCATCTGTCTCTAGTCCATGAGATATAGCGTTTTTCACCAAGTGAGTTAGCGGTGTTATCAGTTTATCTATTACATCACGATCAATCTCTGTCTCAGCTCCATATACAAATATATCTGCATTTTTACCTAGCTGCTGTATGGTATCTCGTCCTATACGTTTCAATTTTTGAAAAATTGATTTTAAAGTTACCATTCGAAGATGAGTCGTTGTTTGTTGCAAGTCTTTTATTATTTTTTCCGATCTCCCCAGTTTTGCAT